>JASEGV010000028.1 GCA_030017895.1 Bacteroidota bacterium
CTTTTATCCGAACCATTGGCATTGAGCGAGCCACTGCCGTAGTGGGACTGATGAATTTGACCTACAATATGTTTCGTTACATACAATTGATTTCACTACACTCAGGACAAGCATAGAAGAAGTGTGCCCTGACGGTCACAAAAACTAAAAAGTTAGAAAAAATGATTGAAAAATAAAAATATAAACTCAAATAATATTTTTTATCAGTAGGAAGGTAGTTTATAGCTTCACTCAACATTGATTTTTCAAATGCAAATAAATATTTTCGTCAAAACTAATTTTTAGAGATGCCCACCTGTAAGATTATTATTGCCGTTAAAAACTAACGGCGCCTGACCGCCGTACCTGATGGGCCATTCACAAGAAGAAATATTGCTGTTTGTTAATGTGATACTCGCATCAGCGCTAAACAGAATGCCGTAACTTTTTGAGAATGTTATATCTGTTGAAATCAGATTGACAGTACCACGCTCAACGTGTATGCTTCCATGATTCGAAGTAGTGGCAGTTCCGGCATAACGGATAAGGCAATTATTAAATGTTGCTGTGCCGTAAGCATTCCAGGTGCCAAGGTATATAAAATTCCAATCCCCTTTCGCCGGACTTCCGCCAACTGTATCTTTTGAAGAAGTAAATAACGTGTGTCTTGCGTTCAGATTGCCATAGATGTATAATTCTTGTCCGCTGGTGAACCGCACTACTACAGCGGAATCGACAGTGAGTGTAATGCCGTTGTTCACAGTTACACTGCTAATTACGATGTAAGGGCTGCCTGCTAAATTCCAAGTTGTATTAGAGTTAATTGTACCCGAGACATTTGTTTGAGAATTCCCGACTTGAAATAAAAGACTTAATAATAAAACAGTATAGATAATTTTCATAAAAAATTCCTTTGTTTTAATTAATGGATTTTAAATTGTATAATAATAAAAAATGGTAAAATTGATGTGTTAAAGATAGCAATTTTTAGGATATATACAACCCTAAAATGTGGCTTGCATCATAAGAGTCAAGAACTAAAGAATTAGGCTTTTGGTTTATGAAAATTTTGTGAGGGAGTGCAAATATCCTCCTTAATATATTATTGTCCGGCAAGCTAAACAGTTCTGCTCAAAAGAAATCTAAAAATTTTTACCTGAATTCTAACAAAATGTATTAAGGCGTTGCAATACAAAAGTCAGGAAGTGAATGAAAAAAAGCCACCTTCCCACTAAAAATAATAAAACGCTGCTACTAATATTCTCAAATTCGAAACGACGTGTGCTTGCTCGATAATAGCTTTTTTGTCGTGAACAATTTTTCCGTAAGCGGCAGTTGTATATTCTAATTCAGTAGCAATTTTTGTTTTGCCTGAAGTCCATTGAACGCGCGGTGAAATTCTGATAACGTTATCAATATTTTCGCCTCTGCCGTAAATTTTATTTGTTATATTTTCAGTTGCTCCAAGGTTTTTAGTCATTCCGGCAAATAAACCGAATTCAATTTCTTTTCCGTAAGTTAAGTCGCCCCACATCGAATAACTTGAAAGGTTGGCATATTCTTGTAAATCAGTAACGGTATCAATTCGTACAGCAGCATATCCACCTAACATCATCAAATCGGCTAAATTTTCTCCATATACTGCATTCGTTTTAAGAGTAAAACCCGAATGACTCATTTTAGCAAACACATTAATTGCCCTATTGCTTATAGTTTCGTTTGTTTTAAAATTTTTTGAAGTCGCGAGGCGCGGAGTTAGTTTTTTATAATCTACACCAATACCGGCAACATTATCATTCAATTTGTAATAAGTTTGCAGATTCAGATTTGGCGAACCTGAATTCCTCAAGAAGGAAGAACATTGCCCAGCAGCACCATCCGATGATGATTTAGGACCGAAGCTTTGAAAATCGCGTTGAGCAAGAGCGGCACCTTGGATGCTAAAGGGTCCAAATTTTACCGTGAGGCGGAGTTGAGGATTTCGTGAAAACGGTTGAAAAGGCACACCCGTATTAAACGAAACTACGCCCGGAAAAACTTCGGTAACAAACATCGGATGCCAGGTTTGTCCGATGAGCAGCGAGAGTTTTTCCCAATCTAAATTCACATACGCATGACGAAGCCGGAATCCGTTAGCATCACCATCGGATGTTCCGAAAAATTCTCCTTCAATTAAGCCGGATGTTTTAGCATCGAAAGCATCTGGGGCTGTAATTTTTCCGAGAAGCCGCGTTTGGATGGATAGAATGTTAAAATTCGATTTTGCATTAATATCGGCGCCAGTTTTATCTAACAATTCATCCGCAGGATAGAGTGCAAAATGCCCCTCGCGCAAACTCGTAGTCTGGCGTGTGTCATAAAAAATATCGGTTTTAACAAACCCGGAAAAATTAATACCAAATTTCGGTTCGGCATTTTGTTGAGAAAACAAAACCGCCGGAAAAAGCAGCAAACAAATAAACATCCTTTTCATTTATTCGGCTCCTACGCCAAGATAAGTTCTTAATTTTTCGTCTTCGAATTTTTGTAAAGCTTCGGGTTCCTTCGTAAAGAGCGAAACTATTATTCCGATTAAGAAAGCGGCAGGCATCGAGAATAGAGCCGGATTTTTTAACGGAAATATTGCCGCCTCGTTTTTCAAAATGTCGACCCACACAGTAGGACTCAAGAAAATCAATATGAAAGCCATGCTCGCACCTGTAACGATGCTGGCTACAGCTCCTTTTGTGTTGAACGGTTTCCACATAATCGAGAGAATGAGGGAAGGAAAGTTTGCGCTCGCCGCAATTGAAAATGCCAACCCGACAGTAAAGGCAACGTTCTGACCTTTAAAAATCAACCCAACTAATATTGCAGTCAAACCTAATACAACGGTAGCGATGCGGGCAACTTTTACTTCACCTGCTGAATCAGTTTTTCCTTTTTTAATTACATTTACATAAAGATCATGCGAGAGTGTTGAAGCCCCCGATAGTGTAAGTCCGGCAACAACAGCCAGTATTGTGGCAAAAGCCACAGCCGAAATAAATCCGTAGAATATTTCACCCCCCACTGCTTCTGAAAGCAGAAGAGCTGCCATGTTTCCACCTTTATCAAAATAGCTAACAACATCTTGTCCGACTAAAACCATAGCTCCGAAACCAATTATAAAAGTTAGAATATAAAAGTAACCAATCAAACCGGTAGCCACGAAGACAGATTTCCGCGCCTGTTTGGCATCGGGAACAGTAAAGAAACGCATCAAGATATGAGGTAAGCCGGCTGTTCCTAATATTAAAGCTAATCCCAACGAAATGGCATCCCATGGATTTGTAATAAAACCACCCGGCGAGAGAACTGCGTCGCCATATTTTACAGTAGCTTGTTTAAACAATTCAATCGGATTAAATCCAAATTTTGCTAATGTCAGGACTACTAAAAATGTTGCACCCGCAATTAATAGAATTGCTTTGATAATCTGAACCCAGGTTGTAGCCAACATCCCACCGAATAAAACATAAGCTATCATTATAAAACCAACTATAATAACTGCAAATTCGTATGGAAGTCCGAATAAAATTTGCACCAACGCACCGGCACCAACCATTTGAGCGATGAGATAAAAAACTATAGTTGTTAGTGAACCGATTGAAGCAGCTATTCGTACAGGTCTTTGTTTTAATCTGAAAGCAACTACATCAACGAATGTGAATTTTCCTAAATTTCGAAGCGGTTCAGCTACCAAAAACATTACGAGTGGCCAACCGACTAAAAACCCGATTGAATAAATTAGCCCGTCGTAACCTTTTAGAGCAACCATTCCAGCAATACCAAGGAATGAGGCGGCGCTCATATAATCGCCTGCTAAAGCTAAACCATTTTTAAAACCCGAAATACTTCTATCGGCTGCATAAAATTCAGATGTAGTTTTAGTTTTTTTTGCTGCCCAATAAGTTATATATAATGTTATCGCAATGAATATAAAAAATATTATTATCGAGGTAAGATGAGGTTGTCCCAATAAACTTTGAAAATTTTCCAATTCTATTTCTCCTGTATTAATTTTATTTTGTAAGTTGATTTTTTATATCGCGGACACTTTTATCATATTTATTATTTGCCCAAAATATATATAGTCCGGTAAGTACCCAGGCAAACACAATCAAACCTATTCCCAAAGGTAAACCTAACGTTATATGTTCACCTATTTGAGTGCTGATAAAAGGTTTATTAAAGGCAATTAACAGAATAAATCCAAAATAAGCACTTAACATCAGAACTGTAAATAAAATTGAAACGCTTCTTCTCTTTTTAACTAATTGATGGAATTCTTTAGAATGAAGAATTTTTGAAACATCTTTTTGAGTGATACTCATATTTTCCTTTTAATTTAATAATGGATGAAAATTAGATGAAGAACAATTTGAGGTTGATTTGCAGATGACGAGCAATTTTTGATGGTTTAATTTAATGCTTTTTTATGAATGTTTCAAGCTGTGAATTCTTTTATATTTTCCACTTAAGCATCTGATCTAACATCTTATAATCGGTTAGATCGTAATGGATAGGAGTAATTGATACAAATTTATTTTCGACAGCATAAAGATCGGTATCAGATTGTTTTTCCTTATCAACTAATCTGCCCGTAAGCCAGAAATATTCCTTATTGGTCGGGTCGCGGCGGCCTTCAAACCAATCGTGCCACTTGGCGTTGCTCTGGCGTGTAACTCTGATTCCTCTGATTTCCTTTTCCGGGATTGGTGGAACATTTACATTTAAAAGTGTCCCTGATGGAAGTCCTTTTTTTAAAACCATACCGGCAACCTTACGTGCAACCTTCGCCGCATACTTAAAATCCGGCTTGCCATAAGTTGCCAACGATACTGCTATCGAAGGAATACCGAGTATCGTTCCTTCGGTTGCCGCTGATACTGTTCCTGAATAAATAATACTGATTGCTGTGTTTGCACCATGGTTAATTCCCGAAACAAGCAAGTCGGGTTTTTCTTTCAGTAACGCGCTTACGGCAAGTTTAACAGCATCAGCCGGGGTGCCGTCGATGGCGTAGCCAAAATATTTTCCGTTTTTATAAAACTTTTGTGCCCTTAGCGGATAGTTCATGGTTATCGCATGTCCGACAGCGCTTTGTTGTTTATCGGGCGCAGCTACTATAATATTTCCGATTTTTTTTAACTCATTTACTAAAGCATAAATACCGGGTGCATCAATGCCGTCGTCGTTGGATACTAAAATTTTTGCTTTGTTTTTGGGCATATTATTAAGGTTTAAACGAGATTTACTTTCTTCGCGATTTCAACAATTATATCCAATTTTTGTTTAATTTCATCGGTTATATCTTTTGGATCAGCAAACTTTGCAAGTTCATAATAATTGGATTTATTCATAATATTTGGTAATTGAAGTTTTTTAAAATATAACTTAAATAATGGATCTAAGAATTGTTCTGAAGCTTTTATTTCGCTCGACCATGGATTATAAGAATACAAGGTTTGAACAGCTACAGAAATTTCGGCTATGGATTCTTCCATCACCTGAATTCGCCGTTCTGCTTCCGCATTACCAAATAAGTCATCTCGATCTACACCGTATCTTGCATAAGATAATAGAATTTTTTCATTACATAAGTAATTTTCGATTTCATTTTTCATCCACATTGTTTCAAATAGGGGCGTACCTGTCTGTAATTTTTTATCGAGTCTATCAAAGATTGCTACTCCTACTAAATTTTGCTTTGCTTCTCTCAAACCATTGAAATGATCTCTAGCTCTTTGAGGCAAATTTGTTGCTACATAGTGGACAAACACATCGTCTAAATATTTTACTGATTCATGTTTTAGTATTGATGCTAATTCTTTTAGGATAGCCAAGTCAGATGGCCCCTCGACATAAAGAATCCATCCTTTTAACTCAGCTTGATAATATTGATCAAAACCGATATCTGTCAAAGCTTTTAATAGTTGACTACCGCGATCAATAATGAGATGGGGCTTCCCAATAAATGCGATTACAGTATCGCGCCCAGCCGCTTCATTCAAAACTACTTCAGAATGACTTGCAGCAATTATTTGCGAGTTATGCCTATCTGCCACAGATGTTAATAGCTGATATATCTGTCGTTGACGTAATATTTCTAAGTGGGCATCCGGCTCATCTAGAAGCAAAACTGTTCCTTTATTAGCAAATAAATGAGCTAATAATAGTAAAGTCTGTTGTAATCCTCGTCCAGAACTTGACAGATCTAGCTGTACTCCTGAAGATTCCTTATAAGCCATTGTTATCTCACCACGCTCTTTTATATATTGAGGTTCTAATAGTATAACTCCAAACAAATTCAAAATGTGAGCTTTTAGTTCGCTCCACCCGTTTTCGGTTTTTTGTTTTTCGAAAATCTGGAAACATAAATTACGCAATACCTGCGCGGTCTGCCCTTCGCCTAATAGGACATTAATTCTCCCTTGCTCCCATTTGGGTTCACTAGCTGCCAAACCTGACATGGGAGGAAGAAAAGCTATCTGTATATCGGGAGCGGATTGAGGAATTGTCATTCTGCTTGGTTGTTTTTTATCATCTAACCTTAATGCCCTACAATAAAAAGACTCTGGATTTGCGTAGTCAAACTCTAAACCGCATTCCCATGATTTACTATTTGTTATTCCCGATACAATAATATCAATTCTTACATTTTTAGTTTGTTGCTTACCGTCAATCATTTCCGCATCTCTAACGTGTAAATCTCTCCATAGTAGATTCGCTGCCGGAACTGGTATAGATATTAAATCATTTCGATTAATTGTTACACCCGGCCTTCTTTCTGGAGATGATTTGCCTACTCGCAATTCATTCCATTTTCTAACACCGATATACCATAACGCAAGAGCCTGTAAAGCAGTTGATTTCCCGGAATTATTAGGACCAATTAACACAACATTTTTTCCTAATTCTATATCCACATCATCAAATCTTTTAAAATTTTTTACCCTTAGTCTTGTCAACATTATCCACCTCTTTCGCTAAAAACTTTCTTCTTTGTTCGGGAAATTTCCACCTTTAATATCTTTTATATAATTTCTAAAAGACAATTTAATGGTTTTTGCTAACTCAGCATACTTGCGTACGAAGCGAGGTTGAAAATCCTCGAACATTCCAAGCATATCGTACACAACGAGTATTTGTCCGTCGCAATGCGGACCAGCCCCGATACCAATAGTTGGAATTGAAACCGATTGTGTTACTCTCTTAGCAAGTAATGAAGGAATTTTTTCAAGTACAATTGAAAACACACCCGCATTTTCAAGTTCTTTTGCATCGCGAAGAATACTTTCAGCTTCTGCTTTCACGCGCCCACGAACATCATAACTTCCGAATCTGTGTATCGATTGAGGAGTTAACCCAAGATGCCCCATTACCGGAATCCCAATATCAACCAAGCGGCGAACGGTTTCAATCATCGGTTTACCCCCTTCAATCTTTACTGCTTCGGCGCCAGTCTCTTTTAACACTCTGCCGCAATTCCGAACTGCATCCTCGATACTGATTTGGTAGGAAAGGAAGGGCATATCGACTACGAGCAGCGAATGCTTTACACCTTTACGAACTGCTTTAGTGTGATAAATAATTTCATCTACAGTAACAGGAAGTGTGGTTTCCTGTCCCTGAAAAACATTTCCGAGCGAATCGCCTACAAGTATTACTTCGATACCCGAATCATCAAGCATGCTTGCAATTATATAATCGTAAGCTGTAAGTGCAGTAATTTTCTCGCCGCGGGCTTTCATCTCGACAATTACTTTGGTAGTAATACGTTTTATTTTTTCGGCAATCATAATTTTCAAATAAGAATTTGTTCTTTGTTATATTTTATTTCAGCAAACTTGATTTCCCATTCTTTTTCGAAACCCGCCTTAATTAATGAAGCCGCCTCGTCGAACGATACTTCCCTGTTTATTATCGTTTTCAGATCGGTCGTATGAGCATCTAATGTTTCCTTCATTTTAGAAAGTATTTGTAGATCTTTCTCGGCTAAAAAATCGATGAGCCATTTGTGTTCAGGCCCCAACAAAATTGAGCCATGTTGAAGAACGACTTCTTTTCCGTTCGTTTGTTTATAACGTCGCTGAGCGCTACCGACTAATTTTTTTCCTTTAAATTGAATTTCGGAGCGGGCAGAACTTGTAAAACAAGGAACCGAGCCGGCTTCACGATATAGGTTTTGAAAATTGGGTTGCGATTTTTCGAGTTCAACTTTTACCCCTAACATATTAATTCCAGTTACAAGCGCCCGGCTGATTTTTTCGTACACAGCCGCAACCGAATTATCCTCAACATCCATTACTACGCTGTAAGTCAATTCGTTCCAGTGAAGAATTGCACGACCGCCAGTCGGACGGCGAACCACATCTATCCCTTCGTCCTCACATTTCCTCAAATCAATATCATTAATGTTTTGATTATAACCGAGAGAAATTGCGGGTGGATTCCAACCGTAAACCCGAACACTCGGAACCCCCGTCCCTTCTATCAACTGCGACGCTAAAAATTCATCGAACTCCATATTGAACTTGCCACGCCGGAATTCAGTATTAATAAACCGCCACCTCATTTTCGTCTTCCAATAATACCGCGTTTACTTTTTTGTATAAATTCAATCAAGTTGTTCACCTCATCCGTTGTTTGTAATTCTGATTTAATTTTCTGAACAGCTTGCGAAACATTTAAACCTGTTGAATAAAGAATATGATATGCGTTTTCGATTTTTGCGATAGCTTCAGGAGAAAAGTTTTTTCGCTTCAATCCGATAATGTTAGTACCTTCAAACGACATCGGGTCGTTGCCAGCAAGAATGTAGGGCGGAATGTCTTTCGATGCACGCAGCCCGCCACCAACCATCGCATTTCTTCCGATGCGAACAAACTGATGAATCGCTGTTAATCCACCTATCGTAACGTTATCTTCAATTTCCACGTGCCCAGCCATATTTACTGCATTAGCAAGTATTACATTGTTTCCGATAATGCAATCGTGAGCAATGTGAATGTAAGCCATTAAGAAGCAATTGCTTCCTACTACAGTTCGCATGTGTGCTTTTGTTCCGCGATTCAGAGTTGCGTATTCACGGATTGTAGTGTTATCGCCGACTTCGAGTGTAGTTTCCTCGCTACCGAATTTTAAATCTTGCGGTGCAGTGCCAAGAACCGCTCCGTGCGAAATTTTACAGTATTTTCCGACTCTCGTTCCGTTTGCCAATAAAGCATTCGACCCAATCTGCGTTCCTTCACCGATTATTACATTTTTCTCGATTACGGTAAAAGGTCCGATTGACACACCATCGCCGATTACTGCTTCAGGATTGACTGATGCCAATTTATCAATTTGAACTGCCATTTTTTTAATTTACTTTATATTGTTCTTTGGGTTTATCATATTTTTTTTGAGAAGCATCTATTGCGGTATCGATTTTATCAACTATTGCAGCCGACATTTCAGCCTCGGCAACCAAAGTTCCGTCAACATAAGCTTCACCTGACATAAAAGCCATCTTGCTGCGTTTGCTAATTAATTTCATTTCTAACACTAATTGATCGCCGGGCAATACAGGTTTCCGGAACTTAACATTATTAATCGACATAAAATAGACGAGTTTATCGCCCGGATTTTCGACACCATTCAGCAGCAGGATACCACCAGTTTGAGCCATCGCTTCAACAATTAACACACCGGGCATCACAGGTTGACCTGGAAAGTGTCCTTCGAAAAACGGCTCATTCACTGTAACGTTCTTAATTCCAACTATTTTTTCGTCCAACTTAAAATCTACAATTTTATCAATCAACAAGAACGGATATCGGTGTGGGAGAATTTTTTTGATCGCGTTAATATCGAAGACAACACCTTCTTTTTTCTCGTGTTGAAATTTTTTTACAAGTTTCTTTTGCAGATACATTTTGCGCACAAGTTTTGCAAATTCAACGTTGCTGGCATGTCCGGGACGTGCAGCAAGAATTTGTGCTTTGAAAGGTGCTCCTATTAAAGCCAAATCGCCCATAACGTCTAAAAGTTTGTGCCGTGCCGGCTCGTTCTTGTAACGCAACATTTTATTATTCAACGCACCGGTTTTTCCTAAAAATATTGACCTTTCGATTCCAAGTTTTTGTGCAACCCGTTTTACTTCATCATTCGGCATTTCGTTATCTACAATTACTATAGCGTTATCGAGATTTCCCCCTTTTATCAGCCCGTGCGAATGAAGTGCCTCTACTTCGTGCAAAAAACAAAATGTTCGTGCCGACGAAAATTCTTCGATGAATTCTTTTTCGAGATTAAACAAACCTGTGTGCTGACTTCCTAATGCTGGATTTTGATAATCAATCATTACTGTAACGCGATAATCATCGGTTGGCAGTGCAACAATATCGACCCCATTTTTTTCATCACGGTAATGTATCGTTTGATCGATTATAAGATAATCTTTCATTGCGTTTTGTGTATGGAGTCCGGCTTCCAATAGCGCATCTACAAAAGGTCGTGAACTTCCATCGCAGATCGGTGGTTCGATGTTATTTATTTCTATGATGATGTTATCTATTTGAAGTCCAACTATTGCCGCAAGTATATGTTCAATTGTGTGAACTTTAGCATCGCCAAGCGAGAGTGTTGTTCCGCGTGAAACATCAACTACTAAATCGACTAACGCTGGAATTTCGGGATTGCCTCCTAAATCTACACGCTTGAATTTGATGCCGTAGTTTTCGGGGGCGGGTCTGAAAGTAAGTGTGGTTTCAACTCCGGTGTGTAAACCGGAACCTGTGAGTGATATACTTTTATTTATCGTCCGTTGATGAGCTATCATTTATTTTCCTTTTCTATTAAAAGTCGTTGACTTTTTAATTCTGCAATTTCTTTTTTTAAGTTTTCAAATTCTTTTAGTAGTTCAGGTAATTGTCGCTGCGAGACAATGATTTTTCGCATTTCCCCAATTTCCATAGCGGGAGTACCGAAATAAGTTTTCCCGCCTTCGGTTAAACTTTTCGATATTCCCGATTGTGCAGCAATTATACTTTTGTCAGCAATTTTAATATGCCCGACAACTCCTACTTGTCCACCGAACAGACAATTGTTACCGACAGTAGTACTGCCCGCGATTCCTGTTTGAGCAGCAATAACAGTATTTTCTCCGATGGTTACATTGTGGGCGACCTGAACAAGGTTATCCAATTTTGAACCCCGTTTAATTCGTGTTTCTCCTAATGTTGCGCGGTCGATGCTGCAGTTCGATCCGATTTCAACATCGTCTTCGATCACTACGTTACCACGCTGCGGAATTTTTTCATAAGTTCCATCCGGCTTCGGTGCAAAACCAAATCCATCACTACCGACAACAGTACCGGAATGTATTATCACACGATTCCCGATTTTACATCTTTCACGAATCGAGACATTAGGATAAATTAAAACATTGTTTCCGATTTCAACATCATCACCAATTACAGTGTTGTGCCAAATTGCAGAATTACTCCGAACTATAGCTCGAGCACCCACAACAACATTAGCTCCGATTGCGGCGCAGTCATCAATTGAGGCGGTTGGTGAAATTACGGCTGATGGATTTAACCCTTTGGGAAGTGGCTGTGGTTCGGGATAAAAAACATCGATTAATTTTAAAAAAGACAGATACGGGTTTTCGACTTTAATAAGGACAATAGGATTTTGACGGGTAGCTAATTCCTTATAGTCAGTATCTTTTGAAATTAATATGGCGGCTGCTTTTGTAGAAGATAAATACTTAACATATTTAGGATTCGACAAAAATGTGATATCGCCTGGTTGGGCTTCTTCAATTTTTGCAAGGTGACTAATTTCGATTTCGTCGCTGCCGGTAATTTCACCGTTTACAAACCGAGCTAATTCTTTTACAGTCATTCCAATAAAAAATATTATCGTTTGAAAGTTTTTATTTTTTCAAGAACGGTAAGTGTCAGGTCGAATTTATCGTTTGTGTACATCAACAAAATTTCGCCGCTCTTATCAATGATATAATCGTAGCTTTCATCTTTGGCAACATCCTGAATAGCTTTGTAGATTTTATCCTGAACTGGCTTCATCAACTCATTTTGTTTTTGGAATAGTTCACCGTTTTGTCCGAATTTCCGATTCCTGTATTCTGAAATTTTCCGGTCAAGGTCTGAAAGTTCGCGCTCAGCATCAATCTTTCCCTGATCGGTTAATATCAACTTTTTCTTATCGTATTCGGCAAATTTTTTCTGCCATTCGTTCTGTATTTTAGCAAGCTCGTTCTGCCATTCGGTTACTAAAGCATCTAACTGACGCTGTGCCTCCTGCGCCTCGGGAAGTTTGTCCATAATAGTGCGCGAGTTTATCCAGCCGATTTTTGACTGCGGAAAAGCAACCGATGCGATTAATAAAACTAATGCGATTATTATTACTTTTTGAAGTTGCATATTTATGCCCTTATTTTGTTCTCTTTAATTTATCTAAAACTTTATAAGTATAATCGAAAGCGGGATCGCCGTAAAGTAAAACCATAATAGTTTCGTTGCGGTCGAAGATGAAAGATATTTTTTCATCCTTCGCTACCTGTTGTATAACTTTCAATACTTTATCTTTGATTGGCTGCAAAAGTTTTTCTGTTTCGTCAGCGAGTTCACCGTCGTTGCCGAATTTTTGAGTTCGATATTGATTAAATTTTTGTTCCAATTCAACAAGCTCCTGTTGTCTGGCAAGTTTTTTCTGCTCGGGCATCATTCCTTGCTGTTTTTGATAATCCTCGTATTGCTTTTGAAGGTCTTTACTCATTTTTTCTAATTCTGCCTGCCACCCTTTACCCATATTGTCGAGTTTCTTTTGAGCTTCCTGAGCTTCAGGATATTCCTGTAAAATTTTTGCAGAATTCACGTAGCCGATTTTCATTTGCTGACCAAATGAAACGCCCGCCACAAGAACGATAGCAATTATAGCGATTAATAAGTTTTGCATTTTAAGAATTTGATTTTTCACATTTACCTCTGTTTGTTATTTATAATTTATATTTTTTATTAAATTGTTTCTAATCCCGCAACATAAAAACGTTGCTGGATGCTCATTCCGTCAACGAACTTAACTGTTCCCGCATTGCGGTATTGTTAAGTTCAGTCGGAATTGCATTAAAATCCTCTTCCGAATTGGAAGTGAAACTTCCATCCGTCAGGTTTGCCGTCTCGCGGCATAACATCGTCGGCACCATAACCGTAGTCGAACCCGACCATACCCAACGGTTGGATCATAATGCGTGCACCGAAGCCATAACTTCGTTTTAAATTTAGAAAATCCATAGTCTTCAGATTTTCGTAAACATTTCCGGCTTCTGCAAAAGCTAAAAGATAAATCGGCATTGGAGTCATCGTTACAGAAAATCTAAGTTCTGCAGAATATTTTACCATTGCTTTACCCCCTCTGACTTGTTCGTTTTCATCCATAGGACCGATTGTCCTGTCATCATAACCGCGCATTGGGGTTGTAGCAATAAATCCTAATCCAGTTCCTCCCATAAAGAAATACTCGATTGGGGGAATATTCGAATTTGTTTTAAATCCATCCAACAAACCAATATTAGTTCCTGTAAAGAGAACTAATCGATTTGTTCCAAAAAGAGGAGTATACCAATCGCCTGTAAAAATCCATTTATGATAATCGACATTACCCGGGAGAAAATGACCACCGGAAATTTCTGTAGATAACGCAAAGCTTGAACCGATTGCCGGGAAAATCGGATTGTCGGTGCTGTTACGGGAAATAACTTGTGTAACACTGAGCTGACTTGTTTTTCCTTCTTGATATAAGCCACCGCCACTAATTACATCGTTCAGTTGAAATCGTCCGATCCAATCGCCTCTGAAATAATCATCAGGAAATTTAAATCGCCTTCCGAATCGAACGGAGCCGCCAGTTTGCCGTAAATCGTAAACATAAATTTGCCGGGTATCGAACAAATTAACTCCGAAAGTTGTAGGAGTATCGAAGAGCCACGGCTCTGTAAATCCGAGAGAGAATGTTCTGAAACGGGCACCTTCGCCAAATTGCCACTCGAAGTTTAAAATTTGTCCCGCACCACCTTTCAGCGGTTCAGTAATATCAAAGTTATTAATCGTAAAACCGAGAGCACCTGTAACACCGAAGGCTCCGCTGTAACTGACCGAAGCGTTTATGTTATCGCTCGATTTTTCTTCAACTTCGTAGATTACATTAGCG
Organism: Bacteroidota bacterium; assembly: GCA_030017895.1. Classification (NCBI taxonomy): domain Bacteria; kingdom Pseudomonadati; phylum Bacteroidota; species Bacteroidota bacterium. The sequence goes on from JASEGV010000028.1 coordinate 14,221, forward strand.
GTTTTTTCGTCCTGCAACCTGTAATCAGGTTTTATTTTTTCGGGATTGAAATAATTCAACTGAACTAACTGGCGGGCGCTGCGCATTATTGCACCTCGACTGAAAAAATCGCCTGGGCGTGTATAGAGTTCGCGGCGAATTACTTTTTCCTGTGTCTTGGTATTCCCGCGGATTTCAACTCTTCCAATTCTAAATTGATTCCGCTCGAAAACCCTTATTCTCATATCGATACTATCCGGTTCAATACGTGTTTCCTCTTTATCCAAATTAAAAGTGAGGTAACCGTTGTCCAGGAACAAGGAAGCGACATCGGATTGTTCTTCGTTCTGTCTTAAATTTCTTTCGAAGCGTTCAACATCGTAAATGTCGCCTTTATAAAAACCGAGTCGTTGTGTTAAAACTGATGCAGGATAAATTGTATTTCCTTCCCAAATTATATCGCGTATTTTGAACTGCTTGCCTTCGTTAATATTCAGTTGGATGGACATATATTTTTTTGTTTCATCGTACCCAATAGAATCAGAAATAATTTCAGCATCTAAATATCCGTTTTTACGATAGAATTTTATGACTTTATCCTTATCGGTTTCATATTTGCCTTTTTCAAATTTAGCCGAGCGCCAGAACATCCACCAAACTTTTTCCTTTGTGTCTTCCATCTCACCTTTTATTTCGCTTTCACTGAAAGCTTCGGTACCAACGACACGTATCTCTTCTACTTTTACAATTTTACCTTCGTCGATATTGTAACGCAGTACAACTCTATTTGGCTTAGTAGAATCTTCAACAATGTTTTCAGTTGAAATTTCTGCAAGCAGCATCCCCTTTTCAGCATACAAGCTTTGAAAACTATTTTTAATTTTGAGGATTTCCTGGGGAGTTAAAATTTGTCCTTTTGAAATTGTAACTTTTTTCATCAAATCGTCTTCATCGAGTTCGTCGTTGCCTGCAAACTCAACCCGTTCGAGGCGAGGATATTCTTTAACAGAAATCAACAAATACACGCCGTCGCCGACTCTACTTTCGATAGCAATTTGGATGTCTTCGAAAATACGTAAAGTCCAAAGTTTTTGAATCGCTTGACGGATGTGATCGCCGGGGATAGTAATTTCGGTTCCGGTTTTTAAACCCGAATTTGCAATGATCGCACCGGATTCGGCAGTGGTGTTACCTTCGACCGATATTCCTAAGATAGAATATTTTTCCGGCTTTTGGCGTTGAGCAAAAAGCGAAATATCCAGACTTAAAATTGTGATACAAACTAAAAATATATTTAATAAACTTCGCATATTAGAAAATCACTTATTCTGTTTTTGTTTAATTTGGTTACTAGTCAGTCCAAACCGACGTTCACGTTTTTGGTATTCGGTAATTGCACGATACAACTCGTCCCGTCTGAATTCGGGCCAGTTCAACTCGGTTATATAAATTTCCGAATACGCTAACTGCCATAACAAAAAATTACTGACCCGAAATTCACCGCTCGTCCGCACTAACAAATCCGGATCAGGAATACCCTGTGTAGATAAGTACTTTGTTACTAAATCTTCATTAATTGAATCTTCACTCAAAGCGCCGCGCTTAATTTCGGATGAAATCTTTTTTACTGCTTGCATAATATCCCACCTGCCGCTGTAACTTAATGCTAACAACAAATTCAAGCCGGTGTTATTTTGAGTTTTTACAATTGCATCTAAAAGTTCGTTTTGAACTTCGACGGGCAGTTTCGAGATATCGCCGATCGTTCGCACGCGAACGTTGTTGCGGTGGAGTTTATCGGTTTCGTCGCGAAGAGCTTTCATAAGCAGACGCATCAGCATCGAAATTTCTTCTTTCGGGCGTTTCCAATTTTCGGTTGAGAAGGCATACAGCGTCAGATACTTCACACCGAGTTGTCCGCAAACTTCGACCATATCACGAACCGATTCAACACCTTCACGATGACCGGCAACTCGAGGCAGGCTCCGTTTTTGTGCCCATCTGCCGTTTCCGTCCATAATGATGGCTATATGTATGGGAATTTCGCCCGATTGTTTCAGCGTTTCCTGCTTTTTGAGATCGACCTCAACTATTTTTTTGTTTTTTGAGAGCATTTCCTTTTCAATTGAACGACTGAAATTTAACTGATTTTGCATAGAAAAGCAAAAAGACGGGCTTGAAATTATTGATTTTTCAAGGAGTGTCCAGTTGAGAGAAGATAGGAGGATGAAAAAATGGATTAATGGAGGGATACAAAATGGTTAGATTGTAAAATTGGATTGATGGATTGAATGGGTTAGGATAGTTTTGATCCAGTTTGGTAATTGACGGAATAATTTCATAAGCTTGCCGTACTGCCGTAAGACCACCAACTGAGGGTGCCAAAATATATGCAAGATAATACCCATAGTTGTCACAAAATTGATCGTCGTTGTAACCAAGATAAAGTTCACCACTTGTTAAAGCTTTAAAATGAGTTCCTTGGCTTACTTGAAATGGTACACCCGATTCACCTATCTTACCTATTACGCTATGGACTGTAAGATTATTTGTCCATGTGGAACCTTCACCTTCCGGGCCTGTCTAAACCCAGAGATTGAGATTAGTATGGTCAGTGGTGGCAAGACCCTCCATAATGATTACCACCGTATCACCAGTTGTAATTGTTACACCAGTGGGTGTCTACGGTTGGGTAATTGGGATGGGCAATTGTCGTCCGTATGGTACGGTGTCGAAAAGCTGAATATCCTGAGAGCGAATTGTGTAGTAAATGCTCAGAATTGCAAAAAGTAAAGTCAATTTTTTTAACATGAAAACTCCATTGATTGTTAGTTATTAATTTTTTTGTGGATTATGATATTTTAAACTAATTGCATTGGGACGGTGTTGCGGAAAAATTCGGGGAAAAAATTTTTACTGAGACCAAAAAACACTAAATTCTTGAGAAATTGGCAAGGAATGGAGTGTTGGGTTGTGGCTGAGCAAACCTCACGTAAGATTACTTTGCTCAATCTGAGGAAATCTTCGGGAGGTTTGCAGTGGAAGTTGATTTTCAATATAGCTTTATGTATTTTGCCGTGTGAATAATAATTTCAAAAAACAGATAGAATATTGGTTAAGAGCCGGTGAGAGCGTTTTTGAAACAGCCAAAGGAATCCTAAAAACCGGAAAGAATCTTCACTATTGTTTGTTCTTCTGTCATCTAACGATCGAAAAGCATTTGAAAGCCCTTATTGCAAAGACTACCCACTAGATGCCTCCACGATCTCATGATATTGAATTTCTATTAGAAAAAACAGGTTTAAAATTGAAAATAAAAGACTTAGACTTTCTGACCGAAATGAACGGATTTAACTTAGAGACACGTTATCCCGACGAAAAATTTGAAATCTACAAGAAAGCAACCATTACACTAACAAGAAAATATTTTAAAAGGACAGAAGAGTTTACATCATGGCTTCGAAACAAAATGACGCGATAACGATTGCAAAAAAATATATCCGATTTTTGCAAAAAAATCATATCAAAGTAGAGCGTGCTTATCTTTATGGTTCGTTTGCAAACGGAAAGGCACATAAGGACAGCGACATAGATATAGTGGTTGTATCAGAACAATTTACACACTCGCGCTACGATGATAGCGTGCGCATCGCCAAACTCCGGAGAAGCATCGACTTGCGTATCTCGCCGCTCGCATACAATCCCAATGATTTTATAAAAGAAAACCTCATACCATACGAAACAATTACGAATGGTATTCGTATTGCATAGGGAAAAAGCGGTTAACCTAAGCTAACCCTCGAGAGGTTGGCGGGGAAAATCCACCACACGAGGTTGGAATTTACACTGTTTGATGGTTGATTTTATTCTTGAAAATGTTGCACCCCTTAAATTGGATTAAATCGGTAAGATGTACGTTATTTCCCAGCGGTCAATTAGGTTGATTCTCAATCCCATAATTGCTATATTTATTAAAGAATCATTACAAAGAAGGAAGATTTAAATATGAATATCGTCCAAGAACTCGAAAAAATTGAATCAGAGATTCACAACTTGAAAGTGAAGATAAAAGCCCAACCTAAGCCGATAAAATTAGAGGGCATTTGGAAGGGATTAGAGATTACTGAGGAAGATATCGAGAATGCTAAAAAATCTCTCTTTAAGGTTGCTCACGAATTTGAGAATGAGTGATGGAACGATACACTCTCGATACTCATATACATCTGTCGAAGCTGAAAACTCTTCAAGCTATTCCCGAGCTTCACGACAGAATCATTGAGGCAACAGCGTCATTAACTTCAAGTACACTTATCACTAAAGACCGATCGATTATATCTTCTGGTCTTGTTAAAACAATCTGGTAAGTCGGTAAATAAAGGATTAACATGTCAACAGTTTCAATAAATTTAACAGAAGAACAACTTTCGAAGGTTATCGAGGCATACCGGACAATTCAAGAATTTCTCGCAACGATGCTTTCTCCGAACGAATTATACCATTCTGAATTCATCGGGGGGCTGAAGGAGTCGGAAAGAGAAGTTAACTCCGGCAAAACAAAAGCAGTAAACTCTTTCGATGATTTCATCTCCTGAGCGATCTTTAATACGCACCAATCGTTTTGCGCGTGATCTTAAAAAAGTTCCGGATGGAATAAAACAGGAAGCTTATCGGATAGCGACATCAATTACACAGAATATATTTGCTGTCGAACTTGATGTTCGCCCTCTCACTGGATTCAAGGGTTATTACCGTGTCATCGTTTCCCAGGATTTTCGTATGGTTTTTTCTTTTGATGATAAATGTATTTACCTGCACCGAATTGCGCATCGAAAAGATATTTACCGGAATTTAGAATTATAGCCCCCATCTCCAATTCACCGTATCACCGATTCGCTACATTCCCTAATCTTTTTCCCCTATTTTTTACTTTTTAAATTTTGCCTTTTAAATTGATTCAGTGTTTCACCATCGTCGGTTCTTTTTGCCATTCTTTGCCATTCCAGTAACGTACGCCGTTTTTCAAATTTTCAAGGTATGTTTGATCGAACGTGCCGTGAAGTTTACCTTGACTTACAAAATCCTGGCGCAACCGCAATGTCTCACTATCATATTTAACTTCAATTATTTTTAAATTATCGTCGAAGATATATTCAAAAGTTGGATTACCCCCCGTTCCTATTCCTCCGGCTCCATACGTTCCACGAACCCACAATGTATTTGTTTTTACATTATTTATTTCAGTTGCTTTGATACCACCAACATAAGCATGCGTATTCCAAATAATATTCATATCGGAAAGCGGAAAGCGGATAACATACGTCTCGGCAGGAGATAGGGGTTGTCCGAATCCGCGCGATTCACTCGCTTCTGTTTTTCCGACAATCTTGGACGGATCAAGCACACACATTACTGCATAGCTGAGAGAATCCGGTTCACCTACATCATTTTGACCAATAAACACAATTTTGCGTCCCTCCCTCATCTGAATTGATGTAATTAAACCATAACCAAAATGGAAATATTGACCAAGTATCGTCCCATCTTTTGAGAGTCGGTTAATAATGTTAGGTGAACGCCCGCTGTTCGCAACGACAAATATTTCTTTCTCACCGCTTCCCTGAAAATCATCGCAAAGGAAACTTGCACAGCCTAATCTACTATCTTATTTTGTTTCGCGGAATTGGATATTTTCATTAAACGAAATCTCCTTGATAAGTTTTCCTTCTGATGAAAAAATTGTCAATGGGATAGTTGATTCAGATTTTTCACCAAGTGGAAAGATTGTGAGAACATCATTTTTTTTATCACCATCAACATCAGCGATAACTATTCTGTGTTCGCTTCTTTCAAATTCTTTTGGTGTCAGCTTGTAAATACTTTTTGATGGTCGATTTAACAAATCGATTTACATAAGACTCATCTCATTCATATCGTCGTGCAGAATAATGGTTGATATTTGTTTAATCTGTTCATTAATTGGCACTTATATTTTCTTTTAAAAGCTTCACCGCATCTTTTTTAGCTTGCTTTAATAAATATTCCAAAATATTTCGATGTTCTTTTTTATATTCGATATCCGTTAGAACCGGTATATGGTTTTTTAGCAATTCATAAAGTGATGTGTCTTCACCATCCATTCCTATGAATTTTTCTATCAGCACTTCTTCAATTACACGGAAGTAAGATTCAAATATATTTGAGGTAATTTTTCCTTTACCAACATACTTCGGGGAATTATTTTTTTCAACATCACGGCATGATTTTTTAATTAACACTGCCGCATCTGTTTTTAAAAATGTGTCATCAAACGTAGCATCTTCGGAGACTACTTCATTAGTTGTATATACATCTCGAAATATTTATCCCCACAGTAACTAACGGAATTATGCGGCAGCGATCAGTTTGCTCTCGTAGAATAAGGGAAAACTTAGCAAGGAGATCAGGGATGTGTTCACGCCCGTTCACTTCGCACATAAAAAACCCGCGGAGTTCATCACGGTCAAATGCAGGATTATCCTCGAGTGTATCACAGGCACAAGGTGCGATGCAGGACTCGCCAAAACGTTCAACCTCGGTGAAATTTTTAAGCGTGTTTATAGCAATTTTGATATTGCGAAGAATTTTTGAAAGCGATGGATCGATCTCGCTGTACTGACGATAGATACCGTGGTTTACTTTTGAGAAAACAAGTCGGCGGAGGTGTGAGAGAATTTCCTCATCGCGAGAAGTTGTGATAGACAATCCGGTAAAGTATGCTTTTAATTAGATACAGTTACCATCAGAATCTTGTTGGAATAACTCGGCAATGCAATCGTATGCAAGGTCGGAGGTGGTAAGACCGGATACCATACTCAAGGTTCCAGTCGTAGTTTTGCTTGCAATGAATGAATTAGCAAGCGAGTGCAAAACTTTGATGAGCCGGTTCAATTGTTCACGTGAACACTCGTTGCCAAGTATGGCAATAATTATCTCACGTAATCCTATGGAAAGTTTTGTGTAGTTGAACATACAAGATTTACTAAACTATACAGCGTATAGTAAAACCCATCCTATTATACAATTGGAAATTTATCTCTTGCCATTTCCTGCTCTTTATACTGTAACTGATAAAGCTTGTGGTATATTCCGCCCAACGACAGCAGTTGCTGATGTGTGCCCATCTCACGTATTTCTCCTTTATGCAGAACGATGATTTTGTCTGCTCGCTGTATTGTCGATAAACGATGAGCAATAACTATTGATGTCCTCCCCTTCAAAAGTTTTTGTATAGCTTTTTGAATAAGCTGCTCGGACTCGGTATCAATGCTCGATGTAGCTTCATCTAAAATTAAAATTTTAGGATTGAAAGCTAACGCCCTTGCGAAAGATATAAGCTGCTTTTGTCCGACAGAAAGTGTTGCACCTCGCTCTTTCACTTCCTCGCTATAGCGGTTGGGAAGTGTATCAATAAAATTATTCAAACCCACTACTCTTGCAGCAGCTTTGACACGGTCAATTTTTATTTTTTCATTTCCTAAATTGATGTTTGATTTTATATCGCCCGAAAACAAAAACACATCCTGATGAACAACTCCAATTTGCTGCCGCAATTGATATTGATTGATGTCGTTAATATCCACATCATCAATCAAGATGGTCCCTTTTTGCACGTCGTAAAACTTTGTAAGGAGGTTGATGATCGTAGTTTTTCCAGCGCCTGTATGTCCGACGATAGCAACAGTTTCGCCTGAATTAATTTTGAAAGAAACATTTTTCAAAATCCATTCCGAATTTTCAGAGCCGTCTTCGTGATGGTCATAAGAGAAACTAACATTCCGAAATTCGATTTCGCCGCGGATTGAAGTAAGTGAAGCTGCATCTTGCCTTGTTATAATCGATGGCTTTTCATCAAGAAGTTTGAAGATTCTTTCGGACGAAGCCATAGCCGTTTGCATAATATTATATTTTTCAGATAAGTCGCGAATCGGGCGCCAAAACATTTCATTGAATTGGAAAAAAGCCATAACCGTTCCGATAGTTACAGTCCCCGTTAAAGCTTCGACACCTGAATACCAAATAATTAAACCAATCGCGATAGCCCCAATTAACTCGACGCTTGGATAAAAAACAGCGTAATAGAAAATTGATTTGATGTTAGCATCCCTGTGTGAAGCATTTATGTCGATAAATTTTTCGTGAGAAACTTTTTCGCGATTGAAAATTTGATCAACAATCATTCCTGTGATGTGTTCCTGCATAAAGGTATTGATGCGGGCAACTTGTAAACGGACTTCACGATAACTCTCGCGCGCCTTCCGCCGGAATAAGAATGTTGCATAAAACAATATCGGCAACACACTCAAAGAAACTAAGGCGAGTTGCCAGTTCATTTGGAACATAAAGTATAAAATGCCAATGATAGTAAAGACATCGGTAAATACCATAACTACTCCCGACGAGAACATTTCGTTCAAAACTTCAACATCGTTTGTAACACGGGTTATAAGTCTGCCAATTGGATTTTTATCGAAGAATTTGATGTTGAGGCGCTGCAAGTGTTCAAAAATCTGCATTCGTAAATCGAAAATAGTCCGCTGACCAATCCACTGTGTAAGATAGGCGCTGAAGTATTGAACTACTCCACGCACAACTAACACAGCAAAAAACAACAATGCAGTTAGAAGTAAACCGTGTTTATCATTGTTGGCTATGTTTACGTCGACAGCAATTTTAGTGAAGTATGGTCGGACTGCTTCCATTCCTGAAACTAACATACTCAACAAAATTCCGAGCGCAACATACCAGCGGTATGGTTTCAACGACTTTAAAAGTCGCTTCATCAATCGAGCATCATAAGCTTTGCCGAGTACTTCCTCTTCGTGCATAAATCAATTAAAAATTAAAAGGTTAAAAGTCATATCTTTGTGATCTGGATAAATAAATCCTCCATTTTTAATTTTGATTTTTGATTGTTGAATTAGACTCACATCTTCTCCAGCTCTTGTTCTAACAATTGCTTTGCATACAAATCTGCATAAATACCCCCAATATCAACTAATTCCTCGTGTGTGCCTCTCTCAATGATAGCCCCTTTATCCAATACAACAATCAAATCGGCATCTTTCACAGTCGATATCCGATGACTGATAATTATGCTCGTTCGGTTGTGCATAACTTTTTTCAAGTTTTTTAAAATTTCCTCTTCGGTGTATGTATCAACCGCCGAAAGTGCATCATCCAAAATCAAAATTTTCGGATCGCGGATAATTGCACGGGCTATACTTGTGCGTTGTTTCTGTCCCCCCGATAGTGTAATTCCCCTTTCACCAATCAGAGTTTCAAACTGCTTTGGAAACTCAGTTACATCCTTAATAAGCTGTGCTGTCGTAGCAGCTTGAATAACCTTGTTCCCATCTTCGCCATCGATTCCATAACATATATTATTTGAAATCGTATCTGAAAACAGAAACGTTTCCTGTGGAACAAATCCGATATTCGAGCGGAGTACTTCGACAGGAATTTCTTTTATATTCACACCATCAATTAGGAGATCGCCGCCTGTTATATCATACAACCGCGCAATTAAACTAACAAATGATGATTTACCTGAACCTGTGTAACCTACAACTGCTATCGTCTTTCCACTTTCAATTTTCAGATTGATATTTTTAAGAATCGGTTGCGGGCTGCCCTTATGTTTGAATGATACATCTCGGAATTCTATAGTTCCGGAAATATATTCTATTGAGTGATTCGTATTTTCGTCGTCTTTAATTTCGGGTTGAGTATCAAAAATTTTCCCGAGCCGCCCCATTGATGCAGCCCCCTGCTGGAGAAGATTTAAAACCCATCCGAATGCAATCATGGGCCAAATCAACATAACCAAGTAAGCAAAGAAAGCAGTCAGCGTTCCGATAGTCATTTTCTCATCGATCACACGTGACCCGCCGAAGTAAATCGATATTACGAGAGAGATACCGACTAACAAAAACATCGTGGGCCAAATTATAGATTGATACTTTGCGAGCACCAAATTTTTCTTTAAATAATCCCAGCTTATTTTTTTGAATAATTCGATTTCGTAATCCTCGCGAACATAAGCTTTTACAACACGGATGCCCGATAAATTTTCCTGTGCACGTGTGGTTAATTTGCTGTACTGTTCCTGCCGTTCCTGAAATTTTATGTTAATTAATTTTCCCAATTTAAAAACAGCGAATGAAACGAGTGGTAGTGGAATTAGAGCAAGGAGTGTCAACTGCCAATCTTTTATCAACATCATTGTAAGAACCATAACAAACGTGACGAAAGTATCGGAGGGATACATTATACCCGGACCGACTACATTGCGGACTGCACCGATGTCGTTTGTTGCGTGCGCCATCAAATCGCCCGTTGGTGTGTTTTGGAAAAACGAGTGAGATAATTTTTGAATATGTTTAAGAAAATCGTTTCGAAGGTCGAATTCGATGTGGCGCGAAATCACGATGATTGTTTGACGCGTTGCAAACGACAAAACACCTGCAACAGCAGTAAATCCTACAATCACAGCAGCATAAATTAACAACCGAAATGAATCGAGAGTATGTGTATCGAGACCATGCTTCAAATCATCAATTGCTTTTCCGATGAAGTGAGGTTGGATAACTGTAAAAATATTACTCCCTACAATTGCAATCAGACCGATTAAAAGAGTTTTCTTGTATCGTGAAAGATACGGGAGAAGCCGAAGCAGCGATTTCATAAAACCATTTTCAAGAAAATCATCCGATTATTTCAAATCCTGTATATTTATGCAGAACTTTCGGAATAATTACTTTACCTTCGGGAGTTTGGTAGTTTTCTAAAATTGCAGCCACAACGCGTGGAAGTGCGAGTGCCGAACCGTTTAATGTATGAACAAATTCGGGCTTACCGCCATCAGGGCGAAAACGGACGTTAATACGGCGGGCTTGAAATGACTCGAAGTTGCTGATTGAGGAAACTTCTAACCAGCGTTTCTGTGCCATTGCCCAAACTTCTAAATCATATTTTTTAGATTGAGTGAAACCCATATCGCCAGTGCACATTAAAAGAACGCGATAAGGTAGATTTAATTTTTGAAGAAGATTTTCGGCATCGGCGCGTAAGGAATCGAGTTCGTTGTATGAAGTTCCTGGATGAACAAATTTTACAAGTTCAACTTTATCGAATTGATGCAAACGGTTCAAACCGCGAACATCTTTTCCGTAGGAGCCGGCTTCACGGCGAAAGCAAGGTGTGTATGCAGAATATTTCAGGGGTAAATTTTTCTCGGAAAGAATTTCATCGCGATGAATATTTGTTACAGGAACCTCGGCAGTCGGTACTAAATACAATTCATCTCGATCTACAACGTACATCAAATCTTCTTTGTCGGGAAGCTGGCCTGTTCCGATTGCGCTTGCAGTATTGATCATCAACGGAGGTTGGAGTTCAACATATCCTGCATTGTGAGCTTCGTCCAAAAAGAAATTAATTAAAGCGCGCTGCAATTTTGCACCGGCGCCGCGATAAAGCGGAAAACCTGCTCCTGTAATTTTAACGCCCGTTTCGAAATCAATAATTCCTAACTTCTCTGATAATTCCCAATGCGGTTTAGGTTCAAAATCAATTTCGTTAGTTTTCCCCCACGAAAAAATAACTCGGTTATCTTCGGGTTTATGCCCTTCGGGAACTGAAGGATGCGGAACATTCGGAACCGAGAGGAGAAGCTTGTTTAGATTTTCTTCTATCAATCGTAATTCGTCGTCCATTGTTTTAATTTCGTCTTTCACTTTATTCATCTCGGCAATGGCAGCAGTTGCATCTCCTCCGGCTTTTTTCATTTTGGCAATTTGTTCGGAAACAACATTCCTTTGATTTTTTAATACTTCAGCTTTTTGAATGAGTGCACGCCGTTTCTCATCCAATTCTAAAATTTCATCTATTCTATCTACATCCCCTTTTTTGCTGATTCCTTCTTTTACAAGTTGTGGATGTTCGCGAATGAATTTTATATCTAACATAAATTCTACTATCCTTTTTTAGATTATATGATATTCTTTATTTTTCTGATGATGGTAAAATTGATTTTGGAAAACCGTCAAACCATTTTCAACATTCGACATTTTCAGATTCAACTCGGTTTCAGCTTTTAAAATAATGAAGCCCGATTTCAGAGGTCGTTGCGCCGGTTGTTTCAATATCGAAGTTTTGATTGGAGTTATCAAATCCTTATTGAACTTAAATTTTTTCGCTAATGCTAATGCAAAACCGTACCGGCTAATCAGTTCGCCGCCGGCAATATTAAAAAGTCCTGAACGATTGTATTCAACGATCTTTAAAACAGCATAAGCTAAATCGTCAACTAACGTCGGATTACCGATTTGATCGTCCACAACGCGAATTGGTTTGTTCTCGCTCAGATTGTTGGCTAGCCAAAGTGCAAAATTATCTTTCACCTGATTCGCAATTCCGTAAAGTATCATCGTCCTGATAATTACATTAGGAATTCCTGAAAGTTTTAAAACATTCTCACTTGCCAACTTCGTCCGTCCATAATATGAAATCGGGTTTGGTGTATCTGATTCGGAATAAGGTCCATTCTTTCCATCGAAAACATAATCGCTTGAAAAGTGAATAACTTTTGCGCCGACCATTTTAGCCCCGTAAACAAGATTTTCGACTCCGCTTACATTAACTTTCCAGGCAAGCGCTCTGTCAGTTTCGCATAAATCCACATTAGTTACAGCGGCTGTATTGATGATTACTTCAGGCTGAAAAAAGTCGACCAATTTTAAAACAGCTGAGCGTTTTGTAATATCTAACTGATGATAAGGAAAATCTTTTTCCTCTAAAAAAAAATTTCCTTCAACCGATGCATTTATTATGTCATACTGCTTGCTTTTAGAAAAGAGGGTGGTTAATTTTTGTCCTAAAAGTCCGTTGCTTCCAACAATCAGAATACGTTTCATACTTATCTTAAACTTTCTTCAAGGGCAGTAGAAGCATCCGTTTTTTCGTCGCGATATTTTACAATCACCGGAGTATAAACCGAAATGCCATTAATTTTTCCCCACTTGCTTGAAATAGGCCGCGAGCCGGGAACTACAACTGCATTTTCGGGAATTATCAAAGGTGTTTCGGGGATCTTTCTATAGAATTGATTTTTCACAGCATCGTAAACCGGTGTTGAACCTGTAATGAAAACACCCGTAGCAATTACGCAACGTTTTTGCACGATTGTGCCTTCGTAAATACCGCAGTTACCACCGATGAGGACATCGTCCTCGATGATTACGGGCATCGCGCCTACCGGCTCAAGAACGCCGCCAATTTGTGCGGCTGCGCTAACGTGAACACGTTTCCCGATTTGAGCACACGAACCAACCAACGCATGCGAATCAATCATCGTTCCTTCGTCAACATAAGCGCCGATGTTAATGTAAGCAGGCGGCATCATTACTACACCTTTTGCCACATAAGCTCCATCGCGGACAGCGCTTCCGCCGGGAACGATACGCACGTTATCTTGTATCTCAAAGTTTTTTAACTTCATTGTATGTTTGTCGAAATACTGGAACAACTCGTCGGTTGAATATTCAGTTAACAAACCAATACGGAAACCGAGCAGAATTCCTTTTTTCACCCATGTATTCACTCTCCATCCGCTGCCATCCTGTTCAGCCGATCTGACTTCGCCGCGGTTTAATAACTCTTTAAGTTCCTTGAAAATTTTGTGAGCTTCTGCGCGATTGAGCTGATCAATCGGCTCGGAAAATAACTGTTCTATTTTTTTTTGTAAAGAAGTATTCATAATTCGGATTTCAGATTTCACCCGCCCGACTGAATGACTTCTGTCGTTCGGGCAGGGATTTTCGATTTTTTTTATATAAGTTTTAATTCTTTCAGTATTGCTTCTAACTTCGTGCGATGTTTATCGCTCAACGGAACAAGCGGCAGACGGTATGCTTCTTCAATTTTCCCCATCATCGCGAGTGCTGATTTTACAGGAATCGGATTCGATTCGATGAAGTTAAAATTCATTAGCGGTAAAAGTTTGTTGTGTAACTTTGCCGCTTCGTTAAATTTACCATTCAAAGCGAGTCGGGTCATCTGAGAAAACATTTTTGGAACTTCATTCGCGACCACGGAGATAACTCCATCGGCACCCAGCGAAACAAGCGGAAGTGTGATAGCATCATCGCCCGACCAGACCGCAAAGCCTTTCGGACGGTTACGAAGGATTTCCATAATTTGTGTAAAATTGCCGGAAGCTTCTTTAACTCCGATAATGTTCGGAATTTTCTCAGCCATCCGTAAAGTTGTTTCAGCTTCGATGTTGCTTCCCGTTCGACCGGGGACGTTATAAACTACAATAGGGACACCTGTTTCTTCTGCGATTACTTTGTAGTGTCGCAAAAATCCTTCCTGCGTCGGTTTGTTGTAATATGGACCGACGGATAAGATAGCATCGGCTCCGGCTTGAAAAGCCAACTTGGAAAGTTTAATGGCTTTGCTTGTATCGTTAGAGCCGGCGCCCGCAATTATTTTTACCCGTTTTCGAGCAGTTTCAGCAACAATTCGAATTACATCTATTTGCTCTGCTTCGTTGAGTGTTGCACTTTCGCCGGTTGTTCCGGTAGGAATTATTGCTTCAACTCCGTTCTTAATTTGGTACTCTACTAAATTGCGAAGCGCCTTTACGTCAATCGTTCCGTTTGTTTTGAAAGGTGTAACTAACGCCGTTCCTGTTCCTTTAAATAATATTTCTCGTTTCATAAATTTAATCCATTATTTTTATATTGAGGTCATAACATCTTTCATAGTAAACACGCCCTTTTTACCGTTAAGCCATTCGGCTGCTAGCAATGCACCGAGAGCGAATCCTCTGCGGTTTTTTGCTGTATGAGTCAACTCAATACAATCAAAATCGGAATCGAATAAAACAGTATGCTTACCGATGCAAGAACCAACACGAGTTGAAGTTATATGCAATTGGTCAGATTTCATTTTCGAGCGTGCAGTTTCTTGCAACATTTCTTTCTTCCTCTTCACGTTTTGCGTTATTATCTGTCCTAACACTAACGCAGTTCCGCTTGGGCTATCAGCTTTTTGTTTATGATGTATTTCCGAAACCATCATATCATACTCATCAAAATTATTAAAAATACTTGATGCAGTATTTATTATGCGGTAAAAGATGTTTATTCCCAAAGAAAAATTCGGTGAATAAAGTAAGCCGATATTGTTCTTCTTCACAATCTTCTTTACATCTTCTATTTTATCGAACCACCCGGTTGTTCCGACCACAATATTTTTTCCAGCATTTGCAACAGCTTCAATATTATCGAACACCACTGAGGGCGTCGTGAAATCGATACATACATCAATATTTTTCAGATTTTGTTTAGTCAGTGCAAGTGAATTGTAATTTTCTTCTTCGGTAATTATTTTTTTAACAGTTGAACCTTTTTCTATCGCAACTTCCTCGATAGCTTTGCCCATCTTACCATAACCGATAATAGCTATATTCATATTATCTCCATCTATTTTTTATTTTCATTAATTTTATATTTCGATAGTTGATCAATTTCGTTGGACGATTTCAAAGTTGCATTCATCGCAGCAACCTCATTGGCATATTCTGTCGATATCTTTTCGTCTTTAGCACGGATATATTTTGCGCAGTAGGCGGCTGCAAAAACATCGCCGCAACCGGTAGAATCCAATGTCCGTTCGGTTTCGATGCCCGCAATATCAAACCGCTCAATGTGTTTATTTTCATCTTTGAAAAGTGTACATCCTTTTGAACTCCGTGTTATAATTACGTTGTTCGTGTTTAATGCTGTTATTTGTTTAATTAAATACTCTTCGTCTGGCTTTTCATTTGCAAGTCCGGTTGTTTCTTCTTCGTTCATCTGAACTGTATGCAGCATAAACAACCATCGCCGCCAATCGGGTATTAACCGGCGATACCTTTTTCCGTCTTCATTTATACCAAGCGATAAGCTGTGGACATCCAAAAAAATCGGTATCTTTTCTTCTCGTACAGTGATTCTAATTTCATCTAAAGTTTCGAGTGTAATATCAAAGCCCGAAATCATATTTATCAAAATCATATTTGTATCAAGATACGGTTTTATTTTTTTAAAAGGAATTGGTTTAGCAATGTTTTTTGAACATTCGATGCGGTGATTATGATTCTGGTAGTAGAGATGAACCTGATTAGTTTGACTGTCGGTTTTAAAAATCCCGGATGTATCTACATTTTTATATGCGCTAAGTCGTTCGATCAACTGCGAATAATCTTTGCTTCCGATACCGAACACGGGAAAAATTTTCGTGTTTGAATCGGCAATGTTTGCGAGAGCGGCGAGCGAATAAAAAATTCCGCCGTAACCTTGCGATTGGCTACCGTCGGCGTGATGAATTACATCGAGGCAAATATGTCCGACTACAGTAATTAACATTTTTATACCTTTGCAGTGAATGGATATTTCATTGATTCGCAAACCCGCCAGATGCTTTGGCAGGAAAATTTATTTTCGTAAAGAGCTTCCCCAATTACAACCGAATCGACACCGTGTTTGACTAACTCTTGCATTTTCAGAAGGTCGTTCAGACCTCGGATACCACCTGAGGCAGTTACACGCATACCGGTTTCGATTGCGAATTCTTTAATAGCATCGAAATTCGGAGACGATGTTGTTCCGTCAGTGAAAATATTTCGGTACACAATACGTGTGAAACCGAGGAATTTAGCATGCTGTGCAGCATCAACAAGAGTGAAATCGGAATTTTTAACCCAGCCTTTAGTAACAACTTTGTTATTTTCCACCGACAGACCTATAACAACTTTGCTACCGCCGTACTTTTGCAAAATCTTTACAGCTTCTGTTGGTTTTTCGAGGAACAAAGTACCGATTAAAATTCTGTAAACACCGATATCGAAAGCGCGTTGAGCATCGACAAGACTCTGAATACCGCCACCCAACTCGATTGGGATATCAACGGTCTCGATAATTTTTTGAACCACACCAAGGTTTACAAAATGCCCGACATTTGCAGCATCGAAATCGGTAATGTGCAGCGACTTAGCATTTTCGCGGCGCCAAAGTTTAGCCATTTCGACTGGATCGTCCGAGCAAACTGAACCATCCTCGTATTTCACTTTGAAGAGGCATTTACCCGCTATAATTCGTATTGCTGGTATGATTAATAGCATAATTTGCATTTAAATTGCACAAAAATTTATTGAAATTCAAACTGATAAAGCATCAAAATCCGTTTCCGTCATAATTCCTTTTTCGATAACCAATTTTTTAACTGTTATATTTTTTTCCAAAGCTTCTTTGGCCAACTCGGCTGTCTTTAGATAACCAATATTAGGGCTGAGAAGAGTGGCTATACTTATACTTTGTTCAGCATAATTTTTACAACGCTCTTTATTTGCTTCGATACCTTTTACACACTTCTCCGAAAATACAGTAATTGCATTAGTAAGGATTTCTATAGATTGTAAAAGATTATAGTTGATCACGGGCATCATTACATTTAATTCGAGTTGCCCGGCTTGAGCCGCCAGCGAAATGGTTGTGTTGTTTCCAATTACTTGGAAGCAAACCATATTTAACATCTCGGCAATTGACGGATTAATTTTACCCGGCATTATTGATGAACCAGGTTGAACAGTAGGCAATTTTATTTCAGCTAATCCGGTCATTGGTCCGGAGCTTAAAAGTCTTAAATCATTAGCTATTCGTATTAAATCCAAAGATAAATTGGCATAGGCATTCGATAAATGAACAAAAGGGAACATACTCTGCATTGCCTCAAAACAATTATCTGCTTTTTTGAATTCCATACCAGTCAGCTTTTGCAGTTCTACTATAACTACATCTCGATAATCCTTCGGTGTGTTGATTCCGGTACCGACCGCAGTCCCACCTAGTCCTAACTCAAGAAAATATTTTTTCGAGTCGGTTATATTTTCTATGTGTTTCTTCAAAACGGAAGCATAGCCCGAAAATTCCTGACCCAAACTTATAGGGGTTGCATCCTGCAGATGAGTTCGACCTGACTTAATTACGCTTGCAAACTCAACCGATTTTTCATTAAACACAATCTGAAATTTTATTAATGCGGCAATAAACGTCTTAAGTTTTTCCAATGCGGCAACCCGCATTGCAGTCGGGTAAGTATCGTTTGTAGATTGACTCATATTCACGTGATCGTTTGGATTTATTAACGAGTAATTCCCTTTTTCTGCTCCAGTTAATTCGAGAGCGCGATTCGCAATCACTTCGTTCACATTCATGTTAAATGATGTACCCGCACCGGCTTGGTACACATCCACTACAAACTGATCGATAAATTTTCCCGACAAAATTTCATCACAAGCCAAGATAATCGCATCAGCAATCTTTTTATCGAGTACATTACATTTTTTGTTTGCAATAGCCGCTGCTTTTTTTATGAGCAGATACGACTCAATAAATACTTTATGCGCTTTGAGGTTACTAATAGGAAAATTTTCCAGCGCCCGCTGCGTTTGTATCCCATAGTAAGAATCTTTAGAAATATGTTTCTCTCCCAACGAATCCTTTTCTAACCGAAACGATTGCATCTTCAATCCTCCTTATGCAATGTAAATTCTGTTTGAGAAGCATTGCATGACGGACAAGTTTCCGGTAATCCTTTTTTGCGGGGAATACTATAACCGCAATTTGTGCATTCCCACAGAAGTTCCATATCGAATGATTGAAAATCTTCAACTTGTCCATTGTCTCTTTCTATCTGTTCATTCATAAATTATCTTATCAATTTTCTATATTAACATAGAGATAACTGTAATAAATTCCAAAATAAATTCTTTCGATTGCAAAAGTCAACATTTTTCACTAATTTTTTATAGAAATTAGTAAGCAACCATGCAAACACAACCTTTAGAAGAAATAGAAGAAATCGTCGAAACTCAGGCACCGGCAAAAGTAATCCTTTTTAATGACGATGTGCACTCTTTCGACGAGGTAATTTACCAGATCATCCGGGCGGTTCGCTGCGACTTCGAAAAAGCAAAAGCACTTACTAATCAAGTCCACAATTACGGAAAAGCGGTTGTGTACGGCGGCGAGTTGAACAAGTGCATCGAGGTCAGCAGCATACTCGAAGAAATTGAGTTGATGACACAGGTGGAGTATTAGGATGATGGAGTTATGGAGTATTGGATTGATGGATAAATGGAAAAGAGATGAAAGGATAAATTTATGAGTTTAAAAATTAAAGAAACACAAGTTTTATACGATGCAAAAGGGAAAAAAACACATGTTCTACTTTCGTACAAAAAATATCAAGAGTTTATTGAAATGTTCGAAGACATGGAAGACTTAGCTCTGATGAAAGAAGTGGAAAAGGAAAAATCAATTCCGTGGGAAGTAGTTAAGAAAAACTTAGATAAGAAGAAAAAATGAAATATTCGGTAATCGTTAAACCGAATGTGTCTAAAGATTTAGACCTACTGCCGAAGTATCTCTATTCGAACATCAAAAATGTTATAAATTCATTAGAAGAAGAATCCAGGCCTGCTGGCTGTAAAAAATTGATCGGTTCGAAAAACCGTTGGCGAATTCGAATAGGTAACTATCGAATACTGTATGAAATAAATGATGATTTAAAAATAGTTGAAATATTTAGGATTGCGCATAGAAAGGATGCATATAGATAGAGTGACAAAAACCTGTAATGAAATACGAAACGATTTTTTAAGGTTCTTTGAAGAGCATGGACATAAGATCGTTTCAAGCGCGCCGGTAATTCCGTACGACGACCCGACGCTCCTGTTCACGAACGCCGGCATGAACCAGTTCAAAGATATTTTTCTCGGAACGGGTAAACGCGATTACAACCGCGCGGCGGATTCTCAGAAGTGCATCCGCGTTAGCGGCAAGCACAACGACCTTGAAGAAGTGGGGCGCGATACTTACCACCACACTTTTTTTGAAATGCTTGGCAACTGGTCGTTCGGCGATTACTATAAGAAAGAAGCCATCGAGTGGGCGTGGGAGTTGATGACAACAGTTTGGGAATTAGACAAGACGCGTTTGTATGCAACAGTTTTTGAAACAGATACCGAAGCAGAAGAACTCTGGAAAAAAGTTACCGACATCAACCCGTCGCACGTTTTACGTTTTGGGAAGAAAGATAATTTTTGGGAGATGGGCGAGACTGGTCCGTGCGGTCCATGCTCTGAAATCCACATCGACCTGAGTGAAAACGGCGACTGCGGTCATCTCGTTAATGCAGGAGATGCTCGCGTGATGGAAATTTGGAATCTTGTTTTCATCCAATACAACAGAGACGATAAAGGCACACTCACTCCACTACCGGCAAAGCATGTCGATACCGGAATGGGGTTCGAAAGAATATGCGCCGTGTTGCAGGGAAAGAAATCAAACTACGACACTGATGTTTTTACACCGATTATTAAACACATATCAAACATCGTTGGCAAGCCGTATCAATCCAAATTAGATGACCCGCTCGATATAGCGATGCGAGTTATCGCCGACCACCTTCGGATGTTGTCGTTCTCAATCGCCGACGGAGGCATTCCTTCAAACGAAGGACGAGATTACGTCATGCGCCGGATTCTTCGCCGTGCTGCACGCTTCGGACGAAGTTTAGGAATGCATGAACCCTTCATTTTTAAAATTGTGGAAGCTGTTGTCCAATCTATGGGCAATCAATATCCTGAAATAAAAGAGCGACAAAACCACATCGAGCGTGTGATAAAAGGAGAAGAAGAAAGCTTTAACGCTACACTCGACCGTGGGCTTGAAATTTTTGAAACGGTTATTGAACGTATTGGTCATTCCAAAACTTTCCCAGGTGAAGACGCATTTAAACTTTATGACACTTACGGATTTCCGCTCGATCTTACAGAATTGATGGCGACTGAAAGAGGATTAAAAGTTGATGTTGTTCGGTTCGTGGAGTTGATGGAAGAACAACGAACACGGGCAAGAGATGCGATTAAGTCTTCTACACAAATTGCACAAATAG
Organism: Bacteroidota bacterium; assembly: GCA_030017895.1. Taxonomy (NCBI): domain Bacteria; kingdom Pseudomonadati; phylum Bacteroidota; species Bacteroidota bacterium. The sequence continues at coordinate 35,242 of JASEGV010000028.1, forward strand.
GAAGTGAATTTAACGATTCTATATTTATTGGCTACGAACAAAACGAAGCCGATGTTCTACTCGATAAAGTTGTAGATAATAAATATATTTCATTCAACAAAACCCCAATCTATATCGAATCTGGAGGACAGGTTGACGATACTGGTATTGTTGAAGGAGAGGGATTTAGAGCAAGGATTCTAAAATCCATTAAGCAGGATAAAAAATTAATACATGAAATTGAAGTGTTCGAAGGGAATATTACCGAAAACGTAGGTAAAATTGTCCATGTGAAAATAGACTACGACCGTCGCCAAAACATAATGCGTAACCACACCGCCACGCATCTTTTACACGAAGCGTTACGCAGAGTACTTGGTAGTCACGTCCAACAGCACGGCTCACTCGTTGCACCCGATAGATTACGATTCGATTTCAACCATTTCGAGAGAGTAACGGAAGAACAAATTCGCGAAATTGAAAACATCGTAAACAAAAAAATCTCGGAAGGAATATCGGTCGAAGCGAAAGAAATGCCAATCGAGGAAGCGAAGAAAATCCCCGGCATAAAAATGTTCTTCGGTGAAAAATACGGAGACGTTGTCCGGGTAATCAGAATGGCGGATGATTTCTCCGCTGAGCTTTGCGGCGGCACGCACGTTAAGAACACAGCCGACATCGGTTTGTTCAAGATTACTTCCGAATCGAGCATTGCAAGCGGAATTCGCCGCATTGAAGGGATAACAGGCGATGGCATTAAGCAATACATCAATGATCAGTTACAAAAAATAAGTGAAGTGGATATGCATTTCACAAAACTTCTCGAAGAAAGAGAAACTCTTGAGCAGGAACTTGGTCAGTATAAAAAAGTTGACCCTGCGAAAAGGCAATCGCTCGGTGCTGTCAAGATTCAGGTTGAAAATGCAACCACCAAAACTATCGTCGAAATCGAAACGTTGATTCAGGTACGGCATCAGGCGACAGAACAATTGAACAAAGAAATCTCCGACATTAAAAAAGAACTTTCGAAACATCGTGTGCAGGAAGCATTATCGGGTATTGATGCACTGATAGCCGGCGGAGTAGCATTTGATGATTTCAAAATCGTGTCAAGCAAGATTGAAGCAAGCAGTATGGACGAGTTGAAAAACATCGGAGATACGCTTCGTGCAAAACTAACATCCGGTGTCGGTGTGCTTGGGACAGTTATAGACGAGAAGGTCGCGCTTGTTTGCGTCGTAACCGATGATCTCATCAAGAATAAAAAACTTCAGGCAGGAATAATTGTTGGAGAGATTGCAAAAATTGCAGGCGGCTCTGGCGGCGGACGACCGCATTTAGCAACCGCAGGTGGAAAAGATGTAAACAAGCTCGATGAAGCTTTAGAAAAAACTGTAGATATAGTTAAAGCGATGATAGCGTAGAGCAGAGAACTTAGAGCAATAACTAATAACTAGAGACTTCTGAAAAATTGATAAAAAGAGATATTTTTATTTTAAAATATTAATT
>JASEGV010000029.1 GCA_030017895.1 Bacteroidota bacterium
CTTACTTGCATGCTCAAGGAGATATAAAATGACCCACTCGAGTACGCGAAGACCCAAATTAATAATAATGTAAACAACTGAAATTGCAATATGCATAATTACTCCTGTACGTATGGCTAAATTATTTTAATACTTAATTCAAATGTTAAATAATATTCTAAAATCCTTTGCTATTAACCGCACGTAAATATAATAGCAATTTTTCATTAAAGCAACTAAATTTACATTATTGCTTTTCCCCATACCTTTTAATATCTTAAAAAATAAAAACTCCCTAATTTTTACTAACATCTTGAACAACAATAAACTCATAGTCAAAGGTGCACGCGTACACAATCTGAAGAATATCGATGTGGAGATGCCGCGAGATAAACTTATCGTTATAACCGGATTATCCGGTTCCGGTAAATCGAGCTTGGCTTTTGATACAATATATGCTGAAGGTCAGCGCCGGTACATCGAGAGTCTATCGGCTTACGCCCGCCAGTTCCTTGGTGTAATGGAACGTCCCGATGTTGATAACATCGATGGGTTAAGCCCCGCAATTTCGATAGAACAAAAATCGGTTTCGCAAAATCCGCGTTCGACTGTCGGGACTGTTACCGAAATTTACGATTATCTCCGCTTACTTTTTGCGCGCGTCGGCGTTCAGCATTGCAGCCAGTGCGGGTTGAAAGTAGAGAAACAAAATATTGATGCCATCATCGACAGTGTGATGAGTTTACCTGAAAACACGCGGGTTCAAATACTGGCGCCTGTCGTGCGGGGAAGGAAAGGACATTATCGCGAATTGTTCGAAGAAATAGTCCGCGATGGCTTTCTTCGTGTTCGTATCGACGGCGAAGGGAAAGAAATTTACAAGGGTATGCAAGCTGATCGCTACAAAATTCACAACATCGAAATTGTTATTGACCGAATTGTTTTGCAAAATCAGATACGAAGTCGTGTTGCCGATTCTATCGAGACCGCATTAAATTTTGGTTCCGGTGTTGTAATTGTAAATACAGAAAACGGTGATTCGCTTTACAGCATTCACTTCGCTTGCAGCTTATGTGGTATCAGCTACGAAGACCCGGCGCCGAATTCATTCTCCTTCAATTCTCCTTATGGGTATTGCCCCACCTGTTCAGGACTCGGCGAAAACCGTAAGTTGGACGTTAATCTTATTATTCCCGACGAATCTAAAACTATAAACGATGAAGGCATAGCAGCGCTCGGCAAACCAAGGCAAACCTGGTTATGGAGTCAGATACGTTCGGTGGCTAAGAAAAATAAGTATAATTTCGATACACCGATAAACGAAATTCCTAAAAAGTTCATAAACATTTTACTCAACGGTGCCGGGGATGAAAAATTCGAAGTAGAATACACATATAATAGTGGTAGAAAAGTTGTTTATAAACATCGCTATAACGGAATTTTGCATTCGCTTCAGCATTATTATGACGAAACATCATCGAACCATATCCGCCAATGGGTCGAGGCATATATGTCGGTTAATCCGTGCGGCGATTGTAATGGCGGGCGACTCCGCAAAGAAAGTCTTGCTGTTAAAATCACCGACCTAAAAACGAACAGGTTAGTGAACATCGCGGATGTTGTTCGTCTCTCAATAAAAGATGCAAAAATATTTTTCCAAAATCTAAAACTTTCGGAAAGGCAAAGTATAATTGCCAATCAGATTTCAGGCGAAATAAATAAGCGGCTTGAATTTTTGTTAAATGTTGGATTAGATTATTTAACACTCGATCGACCGGCACGCACACTTTCAGGCGGCGAGGGGCAGCGCATCCGGCTTGCTACACAAATCGGTTCACAGTTAGTGGGCGTGCTCTACGTTCTTGATGAACCGAGTATCGGTTTACATCAACGCGATAATATAAAACTGATCAATTCGCTTAAAAAACTTCGCGATTTGGGAAATACTATAATTGTTGTCGAGCACGATAAAGAAATGATTCAAAGTGCCGACTTCGTTGTAGATTTAGGACCGGGCGCCGGTGAACACGGCGGTTACCTGGTAACATCGGGAAAACCAAAACAACTGAAATTACGGAATGATGAACTAATAATTTCAGGAAACGGTATTGAACCGATATCATACACAGCCCACTATCTTGCCAATGAACGTAAAATCGATATTCCAAAAATCCGCAGAGAAGGAAACGGACTGTTTATTACTTTGCGTGGATGTAGTGGAAACAATTTGAAAAATATCGATGCAAAAATTCCGCTTGGAAAACTTATTTGTGTAACCGGAGTTAGTGGTTCGGGTAAATCCACTTTGATAATCGAAACGCTCTATCGCATTCTTTCCAGAAAATTTTATCGCTCAAACGATGTCCCTCTTAAGTATAAAAAAATCGAAGGTTTACAAAATATTGATAAAGTTATTGATATAGACCAGAATCCGATTGGACGCACACCACGTTCGAATCCTGCAACTTATACAGGGTTGTTCACGCTCATCCGCGATTTATTTACGCAACTGCCTGAAGCAAAAATTCGCGGTTACAAGGCGGGAAGATTTAGCTTCAACGTGAAGGGGGGCAGATGTGAAGAGTGCGAGGGCGACGGCGTGCGTAAAATTGAAATGAATTTCTTACCCGGTGTTTATGTTCAATGCGAGGTTTGCAAAGGAAAGCGGTATAGTAAAGAAACTCTCGAAGTTTTATACAAAGGGAAATCGATTGCCGATATTTTAAATATGACTGTTGAGGAAGCTCTTAGTTTCTTCAGTGAAATCCCCAAAATAGTTCGCAAGCTTCAAACCCTTTTTGATGTAGGAATGAGCTACATCAGGCTTGGTCAGCAGGCGACAACACTTTCGGGGGGCGAGGCGCAACGGGTTAAATTATCAACTGAACTTTCAAAAATCGGAACGGGTAATACACTTTACATATTGGACGAACCGACAACGGGACTTCATTTCGAAGATATCAGGATGTTGCTTTCGGTCTTGAATAAATTGGTTGAAAAAGGAAATACCGTTGTTATTATCGAACATAATATGGATGTAATAAAATGTGCCGATTGGATAATGGATTTAGGACCGGGCGGCGGTGATGAAGGGGGTGAAATAGTAGCACAAGGAAGCCCAGAAGAAATTGTAAAAATTAAAAGAAGTTACACAGGGATGTATCTCAAAGATGAGTTGTTTGGAATTTGAGAATTTATAAAATATATTTATCTGGTATCATTACTTTTTTTATGAAAAACATCTGATTATTTGTCCGTACAAATGTTTGTTTCGGTCTCGAATCGGTCTATCTTTTAAACCACGACTTACCCGTCCGCCCGTTTGGCAGGATTCGTGGATTCAAATTAATTCAAATTAACATTATGGAATATATTATCATTTCATTAGCTGCATTTTTAACTTCAGGTTTAACTTTATTCTCCGGATTCGGTCTCGGCACTTTACTGATGCCTGTGTTTGCAATATTTTTTCCAATCCATATTGCTGTAGGTATGACGGCGCTTGTTCACTTTGCGAATAATATTTTCAAACTCGCCCTCGTCGGGAGGGAAGCCGATATATCTACAGTTATACGTTTTGGATTGCCTGCTATTCTCGCCGCCTTTGTAGGTGCGTTCCTTCTCCAATGGCTGTCCGATTTACAGCCGCTATTTGGTTATTCGCTTTTTGGAAATAATTTCCAAATAATGCCGGTCAAACTTATTATCGCAATCTTGATGTTATGTTTTGCATTGTTCGAACTGTTGCCGCACTTCGAAAAATTATCTTTCCCCAAAAAATATTTGCCAATCGGTGGTGTGTTGAGTGGCTTCTTCGGCGGACTTTCAGGTCATCAAGGTGCCCTTCGGAGTGCATTTCTCATAAAAACCGGTATGTCAAAAGAAAGCTTCATCGGAACAGGTGTCGTGATCGCCTGCCTGATTGATGCAACCCGCCTCTCAGTTTATTCGGGTCATTTTGCTGTCGCAGGTATCGCAGATAACTCGATTTTACTCGCTTGTGCCACTTTGGCAGCGTTTTTAGGCGCCTTTATAGGTAATCGACTGATAAAAAAAATCACTTTATCCATAGTTAAAATTATTGTAGCGATTATGCTTTTTGTAATTGCACTCGGATTAGGAACAGGATTAATTTAGAAAACTTGACACATACAAATTATTTTTGTATAATGTAAAAGAATTTTTACTATGCAAAAAATAAACACCATATATTATACTTATTACCGTCAGGCATTTTACTACCCTTATTGGTGGTGCGTATCATTTCGTAAATGGTGTTGATAGATTAATTGCAGAATAATTTTAATAAATTATTAAACAATAGAAAGCCCGTCTTGAAACACCAAGATGGGCTTTTTAGTTTTTAAAAGGCAACAAATATGAAATTTGATGAATTTAAATCGCTTGCACACACACATAAAATTGTTACAATCACTGAAACGATGTTAGCCGATATGTTAACTCCTGTTTCAGCTTATATGCGATTACGACGGAATGCGGAAACGTCATTCTTATTCGAAAGCGTTGAAGGTGATGAAAAGATTGCCCGCTATTCATTTCTTGGACGCAGCCCGACTTTTACAATCCGTAATAAAAATTTTGAAACCCGGATATCAAATCATAACAACGAAAGAATATTGTACGATAATTATTTTGATATCTTAACGAACTTGATTGCGCAATATAACATCAGCCGAACCCCAAACACTTCCCGTTTTGCAGGCGGGTTTGTCGGCTATTTCGGTTACGATATTATCAGGAATATCGAGAAGGTTCCAAACAAAAATCCAAACGATATCACCGCTGACGAAACAATCTTAGGCTTTTTCCCAACCGTCCTGATTTTCGATCATCTCAAACATCAAATAATTTTTCTATCGAATATATTCATTGATGATAATCTTTCCCTTGAGTTACAATATGATACAGCTATGAACGAAATCGCAATGTTAAAAAATGATTTAATACAGAGTGAATTCAGATTGGGAAATTTTTCCGCAAACATATCCGATTTAAAATCCAATACTACGCAGACAGAATTTGAAGCAAATGTTTTAAGAGCAAAATCTTACATTGGTGCGGGGGATATTTTTCAGGTTGTCTTATCTCAACGTTTTGAAATTCCTTACAGCGGTGATGATTTTAATGTTTATCGTGCATTAAGAGTTGTGAACCCTTCGCCGTATCTTTACTATTTGGATTTTGGAGATTGTAGAGTAATTGGTTCATCGCCGGAAATTCTTGTCAGAAAAGAAAATGATTACGCCGAAGTTTATCCGATAGCCGGCACCCGGAAGCGTGGCACCAACGAACAAGAAGATAAGCAACTTGAAAACGATCTCTTGAAAGATGAAAAAGAATTAGCTGAACACATTATGCTCGTAGATTTAGGAAGGAACGATTTAGGCAGAATCTGCAAACCGGGAACTGTAAAAGTTGATGAGTTGATGAAGATCGTTCGATACTCTCATGTTATGCACATCGCCTCGCGGGTTTCAGGTATTATCGAAGAGAATAAAACAGCGATTGATGTTTTGAAAGCAGCTTTTCCGGCAGGAACAGTTTCGGGTGCGCCTAAAATCCGGGCAATGGAAATTATCGATGAATTGGAAAACGTTCAGCGTGGAATTTATGCTGGCGGCATCGGTTACATCGACCTTTCCGGAAATTTAGATACTTGCATTGCTATCCGGACAATCTTTGCAAAAAATGGCGTCCTGTATTTTCAAAGCGGTGCCGGCATTGTCGCTGATTCAATTCCGGTAAATGAATATCAAGAAACACTTCACAAATCAGAAGCAATTGTTGAAGCAATTAAATTAGCGAAAGGATTAAAATGATACTCGTGATAGATAACTACGATTCTTTTACTTACAACCTTGTTCAGCTTGTAGCGGCAGTTAATGACGATTTCCGTGTTGTTCGCAACGATAAAATTACACTTGACGAAATCAAACAATTAATGCCAACGCATATTCTTATTTCTCCGGGACCAGGCAGACCGGAAAATGCAGGAATTTGTATTGATGTTATCAAACAATTCGCCGCCGATATTCCGATATTCGGCGTTTGTCTTGGGCATCAGGCAATAGGATACGCTTTCGGTTGCAAGATTGTTCGAGCACCTGTTTTGATGCACGGCAAAACTTCGATGATTTATCACGATGCAAAGTCCATCTTCCAAAATATTGAAAATCCATTTGAAGCAACACGGTATCATTCGCTCGTAATCGAACGTGAATCCATCACGCCAGACTTGGTTATAACCTCTGAAACAAAAGACGGTATTATTATGGGTGTGCGACACAATAAATATCCAATCGAAGGAATTCAATTCCATCCCGAATCAATATTAACAAAAGTTGGTGATAAATTAATTAACAACTGGCTGCTTATAAATAAATAATATGAAAGAAATACTTAAAAAAATTTTAGAGGGAAATGATTTAGATTTCAACGATGCCTCCGACGTAATGAATTCCATTATGGCAGGTTCTGTTACTGATTCTCAAATCGGTGCTTTTCTCGCCGCAGAAAAAATAAAAGGCGAGACAGTTGAGGAGCTAACAGCTTTTGCGAAAGTTATGCGTGAAAAATCAGTAAAAATAAATTTGGCGGATAAAAATGCAATTGATATGTGCGGAACTGGGGGCGACGGACGAGGAACATTTAATATTTCGACAGTAGCTTCATTTGTTGCTGCCGGAGCCGGCGTTACAGTTGCCAAGCACGGAAATAAATCTGTTTCGAGTAGTTGCGGCAGCGCCGATTTATTGAAAGAACTTGGCGTAGATATTTCGATTGAACCTTTCAAAGTCGAAAAATGTATTAACGAAATCGGTATTGGTTTTATGTTCGCTCCAATTTTTCACCCTGCGATGAAGTTGGTCAGTAAACTACGATCCGAATTAGGAGTTAAAACTTTTTTTAACATTATGGGTCCGCTAACTAATCCCGCAGAAGTTAATTACCAAATGATAGGTGCATACAATCTCGACGTTGCCAAAAAAATAATAGAAATATTGAAGCGGTTATGCACGAAGAAATCTGCCGCCTTACATTCTTCTGATGGATTAGATGAAATATCCTTGAGCGGAAAGACATGCATTTTTGAAATTGCTGAAAACGAAGACTTAAAATCGTTTGAAATTCACCCGAAAGATTTTGGACTTGAACTTTGCGATATATCCGATTTAACAGGTGGAACGCCGGAACAGAATGCAAGTATCTGTCTTGAAGTTTTGAACAATAAAAAAAATCCGAAACGCGATATAGTTTTACTAAATGCCGCTTATGCGATTTACATAAGTGGAAAAGCCGAAACGCCGCGCGATGGATTTCAAAAAGCTGTTGATTCACTCGAAAACGGGCGTGCTTGGCAAAAATTAAATCAATTAATCGAGTTCACAAAAAGTATATGAATGTTTTAGAAAATATTATCTCCACAAAAATTGAAGAAGTAAAGAAAAAAAAGAAAGCTATTCCCATTGCTTCTCTCGAAGCGATGGAATATTTCAAACGAAATACTTTTTCTCTTTCGGCAGCTTTAAAATATAAAAACGGAATCGGGATAATTGCTGAAATAAAAAGGAGGTCACCTTCAGCGGGTATTCTTCGAAAAGAAGTAGATATTAAAAATATGGCAGTTTCGTATCAACAAAACGGGGCTGCGGCAATTTCAGTTTTAACCGAAGAATATTATTTTAACGGTTCGTTAAATGACCTGAAAGATGTCCGTTCTGTCGTGGATATACCAATTTTACGAAAAGATTTTATTGTAGATGAGTATGAAATCTATGAAGCCAAAGCATTTGGCGCTGATGCTGTTTTACTAATCGCAGATTTGCTTTCGAAAGAACAATTATACCAACTCTTTTGTGCTTCGAAAAGTTTGGGCTTGGAATGTTTAGTTGAAATTCACTCAACCGAATCAGTCGATAAACTCGATTTTAGTTTGATGAAACTTATTGGAATTAATAATCGAGACCTGATTACTTTCAGTTGCAACCTCGATACTTTTCAAAAAATAGCTAAATTATTGCCGGAAGATACAGTATTGGTCAGCGAAAGCGGAATTAAAAATGTAGATGACTTAATAAAATTACAAAACGATGGCGCCAAGGGGGCGCTCATTGGTGAGTATTTTATGACTTCCGAAAATCCCGGCTCAGCACTATCAGAATTTATTTCATCAATATGAAGTGTCTCGTAAAAATATGTGGTATCACAAATTTAAAGGATGCTGTAGCATCCATCGAATCGGGTGCAGATGCGATTGGATTTATTTTTTACAAAAAAAGTAAACGCTGCGTATCACCTTCAATCGTCGCAGATATTATTAAAAATATTCCTTCCAATATTTTTAAGGTCGGTGTTTTTGTGAATGAGTCGGCATCGAACATCAATACAATTGTTGAACAGACAGGTATCAATATTGCCCAACTTCACGGCGACGAAGAACCGAAAGATTGTTCTCAATATAAATTATGTGTTTGGAAAGGTGTTCGCCTGAAAGACGAAACCGAAATTGAACAATTAAATTTATTCACTCAGTTTTCGGTTTGTGCGTTCGTGTTTGATGCACATTTCAACGGAGAGTATGGTGGAACTGGTGTTTTAAGTGATTGGAATTTAGCAAAACTTGCTGCCAGTAAATATCGAATTATACTTTCAGGCGGGTTGAAACCTGATAACATTCAAGCGGCAATCAATGCTGTTCGACCATACGGAGTAGATATTAATAGCGGAGTTGAAACTTCGCCCGGTAAAAAAAATTTGTTTAAAATAAAAACTTTTATAAATGCAGTCAGGAGTATCGAATTATGTTAGTAGTAATGAAAATTGATGCATCAAAATTTGAAATAGATGCAGTAAAAACAAAGATTGCATCGCTCGGATATTCGGCTCACGAAATTCCGGGGGCTGAACGTGTTGCAATAGGTATCACCGGTAACAAGGGAAAACTCGACAAAAATCTTTTTATGGTAATGCCGGGAGTTATTGATGCAATTTCGGTTTCCAAACCATACAAACTTGTAAGCCGAGAAGTAAAACCTGATAATACTGAAATCCGTTTGGGCGATGAAATTATTGGCGGGAAAGAATTATCAATAATTGCGGGACCTTGCTCGGTTGAAAGCCGTGAACAGATTTTAGAAATGGCTGAAATGCTGTCGTCGGTTGGTATAAAGTTTTTACGCGGCGGCGCCTACAAACCACGAACTTCACCTTATGCGTTTCAAGGATTAAAAGAAGAAGCATTAACTTTCTTGAGTGAAGTCCGCCGGAAAACAGGAATGAAAATAGTAACGGAAGTAAAAGATGTTGCAACGCTTCCTTATGTAGCCGAGGTAGCCGATGTTCTTCAAATTGGTGCGCGCAATATGCAAAATTTTTCTTTGTTAGAAGCTGTTGGCCGTCTAAAACATCCGGTTCTTTTGAAGCGGGGGATTTCTTCAACCATCGAAGAATTTCTGATGGCAGCCGAATATATTGTTAATCAAGGAAATTATAATGTGATTTTGTGTGAAAGAGGAATCAGAACGTTTGAAACAGCAACACGTTTTACACTCGACTTAAATGCAGTCCCGGTTGTAAAACATCTTTCGCACCTTCCAATCATAGTCGATCCGAGCCACGGTATCGGTTTGTGGGACGGAGTTTCTTCGATGTCGATGGCGAGTATTGCAGCAGGCGCCGACGGCTTGATAATTGAAGTTCATAAAAATCCGGAGGCTGCACTGTCCGACGGTTATCAATCGCTCAAACCTGAAAAATTCAAAGTGTTAATAAATAAACTAAAACAAATTGCCGAAGTAATGGACCGGTCACTATCATTAACAAAAAATTAGTTATGACGAATACAGAATATAATTACCCAGACAACCGCGGATACTTTGGTGAATTTGGCGGCAAATTTGTGCCCGAGACTTTGATTTACGCACTCGAAGAATTGGAAACCAAATATCTTGAATTAAAAAATGATCCGGCATTTCAAAAAAAGTTTTATCAATTATTAAAGCATTTTGCAGGCAGACCTACTCCCCTTTATTTTGCAGAACGCCTGACTGAAAAATATCAAGGTGCAAAAGTATATTTGAAACGTGAAGATTTGTGTCATACGGGGGCACATAAAATAAATAACGCAATCGGGCAAATCTTACTCGCAAAACAATTAGGAAAAAACCGGATCATTGCTGAAACAGGCGCAGGTCAGCACGGAGTAGCTACAGCGACAGTTGCGGCAAAATTGGGTTTAGAATGTATTGTGTATATGGGCGCCGAAGATATTGTTCGTCAGAAAACCAATGTGGGGCGGATGAAATTGTTAGGTGCTGAAGTTCGCTCGGTGGAATCCGGTTCAAAAACTTTGAAGGATGCAGCAAACGAAGCAATCCGCGATTGGGTTACAAATATTCGCAGCACACATTATATTATCGGTTCAGTAATCGGTCCGCATCCGTATCCGATGCTTGTGCGAGATTTTCAAACTGTAATTGGCAGCGAAGCGAAATCTCAAATTCTTGAAATCGAAAACCGTCTTCCTGATTATTTGCTTGCAAGTGTCGGCGGCGGCAGCAACTCAATCGGTTTGTTCCATAATTTTTTGGATGACGGAGTGAAAATGATTGGAGTGGAAGCGGGTGGGTTGGGTATTACAACCAATCAACACGCGGCAACTTTAACATTGGGTAAACCCGGAGTTCTCCACGGCAATTTAAGTTACCTCTTACAGGATGAAAATGGACAGATACTTCCTGCTCATTCCGTCTCCGCCGGACTCGATTATCCCGGTGTAGGTCCCGAACACAGCTTTTTAAAAGATATGGGGAGAGTTCAATATGTTTCAGTAACAGATAATGAAGCACTTGAAGCTGCAATCGAACTGACTCAAACCGAAGGTATCATCCCGGCTCTCGAATCGGCGCACGCTCTGGCTTATTTAAAAACACTGCTGCCTGATACATCGAAAGATGTGATCGTAATTTTGAATTTGTCGGGCAGAGGTGATAAAGATATGGATACGATATTAAAATATTTTGAAGACCGGAGGACTCGATGAATCGACTCCCTCAGAAAATGTCTGAACTCATTAAAAATAAAAGAAAAGCGTTAGCAATGTTCGTTACGGCGGGATATCCAACTATAGACTTAACGCCACAAATAGTTTTCGAACTTGAAAAAGCTGGAGCCGATATCATCGAATTGGGAATTCCCTTTTCCGACCCGATAGCCGATGGTCCGGTAATTCAAATTGCCTCTCAAGTCGCTTTAAATAATGGAGTTACGATAACCAAAATTTGTGAAATTGTTCGCGATATCCGTTTATTCAGTAATATTCCGATTGTTCTTATGGGTTATTACAATCCGATTTACTGTTATGGAGTTGAAAAATTTCTCGACGCTGCTGCCAATGCGGGGGTGGATGGATTAGTTGTAGCAGATTTGCCTTTAGAAGAAGCTGATAATTTTCGTAGATCGGCGTCTGCAAAAAACATATCACATATATTTTTAGCAGCACCTACAACATCCGACATAAGATTAGTTGAGTTGGATAACGCAACTTCAGGATTTCTTTATTGTGTTTCGACTACAGGAACTACAGGGATTAGAAATAATGTAACGGCAGAAGCTGTCGAATATTTATTGAGATGCAAACAATTTGTAAAGAATAATCCCATACTTGTTGGTTTCGGAATATCATCGGGTGCAGATGTAAGAAATATTTCGAGATACGCCGACGGTGTTATTGTGGGAAGCTCTTTAATTGAAATTATTAAAAATAATTACGGCGATGGGCAAAATAATATTATGCTTGAGGAAGTTCGTAATTTCGTTATTAAGTTAAGAATAAGTTTAAATGATGGTGCAAACAATGAAGCCGGATAAGAAGAAAACAACAGCTATCAACCAACTGAAATCTATGCGAAAACTTATCGATCGTATAGATAGTCAACTTGTAAACTTAATCGCCGTACGTCAGCACTTAGCTGAAGAAATTGGAAAAATTAAAAAACAAAATAATCTTACGATTACAAATCCGGAGCGAGAACAGCTGATACTTGAGAGGACATCGTCAATCGCTCGTAAAAAAAAGTTAGATAATAAATTTGTAAAAAAGGTTTTTCAATTAATTTTAAAACAATCACGAATAATTCAGAGAAAAGCATGACAATAGGAATAATTGGTTTAGGCAGGTTTGGCAAATTAACTGCAGAGTATTTGTCTGAATACTTTAATGTCGTAACATACGATATTAAAAAAGTTCCGTTACCTAAAAATTTAACCCGAGTTAGTTTAAAGGAAGCCGCATCTCAGCTCGTGGTTGTATTAGCGGTTCCGATTCGCCAAATGGAATCAACGCTGCAACGAATCGCGTCTTATATAAACGAGGGTGCATTGGTTTGCGATGTCAGTTCAGTAAAGGAAAAACCTGTTGAATGGATGAAAAAGTATTTGCCAAAAACTACTATGATATTAGGGACACATCCTATGTTCGGACCGGATACTGTTTTAAATGGTTTGAAAGGAAACAGTATAGTTTTGTCTCCTGTTCGCATCAAATCGAAAATTTTTGGGCACATCAAAAGAGAATTAAGAAAATTAGGACTTATAATTTATGAGATGTTGCCGACTCAGCATGATAGACTTATGGCGGAAACACAAGCTCTAATTCATTTTATTTCAAGGGGTTATCAGTGGAGGAAAACTCAGCGACCAGCCACAAGAAGCTACATTCAGGTATCGGAAATATTCGACTATTTACTAAACGATTCAAAAGAATTATTTGAGGATATTAATAAATTCAATAGGTATGCTCGTCCGGTTCGACAGAAATTTATTAACAGTCTTTCACTGTTCGATAAAAAATTCTGAAAGCTACTACATATTCAGGAGAGATTAATCGCTAATCGTCATTCAATAAGTTGATATCTTCAACTGTGTTTGCTGTTTGAAATTGTGATTAAAATTTCTTAAAATAAACATAGAATTGTGCAAGGTTTCAGATGGACCGAAGAAAATTTATATGGCTCTGTTTTGGAACAGGAACCGCATGTACGTCAGTGTGGTTATTGGATAAGTTTTTTTTAGAAAACAGCATCGAAAATATTTTAAATGAGATGCCTGCTGAAAACTCCAATTTATCAAGTGTTGCTGTAGAAAAGTTAAAGGAAGCGATGTTTTATGATAAATTAGAAAACAAACGAATCAAATGCACAACTTGTTTTCGAAAATGTGTAGTATCAAATGGAGGTAAAGGCTTCTGCCGTGTTCGCCTTAACAAAGATGGTCGCTACTATTCAGCCGTTTATGCACAACCTTCGGCTGTTCACATTGATCCTGTCGAGAAAGAACCGCAGCATCATTTTCTTCCCGGAACAGAAATCTTATGCTTGGGCACAACTGGTTGTAACTTCACTTGCCGGCATTGCCACAACTGGCATTTGTCGCAAGCAAATCCCGGCGATTTACAGACTTATGATTTACCTCCCGACAAAGTTGTGGAACTTGCAATAAAGAAGAAAATTCCTACGATATCTTTTACATACAACGAACCAACCGTTTTCTACGAGTATGTGTACGACATCGCTAATTTAGGAAAATCAAAAGGTGTGCGGATTCTCTGGCATTCAAACGGCGGTATGGAAGCCAATGCTTTAAAAACTTTGCTGAAATATACAGATGGAGTTACAATCGACTTAAAAGGATTTACCAAAAAAGCATACGACAACTCTTCGGCAAAGTTAGAACCCGTACTAGAAACAATCAAAACAATAAAACAAGAAGGGGTGTGGCTCGAAATTGTGAACCTTGTTATTCCAACAATTAATGATGAGCCGGAAAACATCAGGCGCATGTGCGAATGGATAAAAGAAAATGTCGGAGTTGAAACTCCTCTTCACTTTTCACGCTTCTTCCCGAATTATAAACTTACAAACGTTGCAGCAACACCAATAAGCAAACTTGAAACTGCCTACAAGATTGCGCGTGATGTTGGCATCCACTACATAACGATTGGTAATGTTCCCGGTCACGAAAATAATTCTACTTTTTGTCCAGGCTGTAACAAACGGATAATCCATCGAAAACATTTTCAAGTTCTTAACAACGGTATCGAAGAAGGTAAGTGTAAGTTTTGCCAGCATAAAATTCCGGGAGTCTGGAGTTAATTTTGATATCGCTGATTATAGCCATAATAGTTATGGGTTTCAGCGGTATAGTGGCGCAAATATTAATTCTGCGGGAATTGCTCGTGACTTTCAAAGGCAACGAATTATCAATAGGGATGATACTCGCTAACGGATTGATTACCGAGGCGTTCGGTTCCTATTTCATCGGCAAGCAAATTGAAAAAATCAAAAACAAAACTACTGCATTTGTATTGTTTACAATTCTATTCTCAATTTTTTTTATTGTTACTATTTGGTTGATAAGAATCTGGAAAAATCTAATCGGATTTCAATTCGGCGAGGGATTCGGACTGTTCGAAATATTTTACACCTCATTTATTATCATACTACCTGTTAATATTGTTCATGGAGCTTTGTTCACATTCGGATGCAGATTGTTTCCGGTTTATCTTAAATCAGAGCAGCCATTATCCATCGCCGATAATAATGGGGCACTACAAATCGGAAAAGTATATATTTACGAAACTATCGGAACTGGTATCGGCGGAATTATTTTTACTTACTTACTCGTTACGCAATTCAATTCGGTTCAAATAAGTTTGATAATTGGATTGATAAACGGTGTTGTTTGTCTTTATCTAATCTTCCCTGTTTTAAGAAAGCTAAAAAATTTTCAAAATGTTTTTCTCTTTGGGCTATCAGTAGTTCTTACGTTATTTTTTTTGATTGCTGGTTTCAGTCGAATTGGTAACGACTTGCATTTGCAATTTGTTCGCAGCCAATGGTATCCGCAAACTGTAACTTATTATCAGAATTCGATTTACGGGAATGTAGTCGTAACGCAAAACGCCGAACAGTTCACCTTTTTCTCTGATGGAATTCCGATAATCACAGTTCCAACTCCCGATATTGTGCATACCGAAGAGTTTGCTCACATTCCGATGTTGTTCCATCACAACCCAAAAGATGTTTTAATAATCAGCGGAGGTGCAGGAGGAATAATTAATGAAATCTTGAAACATAAAACGGTGAACAAAATTGATTATGCAGAAATCGATCCACTTTTACTGAAAGCTGTCCGAAAATTTCCAACCCCTTTAACCGAATCCGAAATGAACCATCCAAAAGTCAGTATCGAATTTTTAGACGGACGGCTATTCCTAAAACAAACTTTGAAAAAATATGATATGATATTTGTTGGATTTTCGGAGCCTTCCGATCTACAAGTTAACCGGCTTTTTACTAAAGAGTTTTTCAATGAAGTTTCTACCAAGTTAAATGAATACGGAATATTAATGATCACCTTGCCCGGTTCGCTTGTTTATGTTGGAAATGAATTGAAGAATCTTAATAAATGTATTTATAACACTCTTGCTGAAATATTTCTAAGCACAAAAATAATTCCTGGTGATGCTATTACTATCTATTTAGCTACGAATGACGAAAATATTTTATTAACTCCAACAGAACAAATTGTTGAACGTCTGCAAACGCTAAATTTAAGTTTAATAACATCCGATTATATCGAATATAAACTTCACGAGCGTTGGATTGATTGGTTTTCGAATTCGATAGCGGATGGGACGAAAAACATAAACCAAGATTTTAAGCCATTAGCTGTATTTTACAGTTTAGCTTATTGGAATATCCAATTTGCACCGTATTTAAAAAAAATGTTCGACCTTTTTGAAAAACTTGATTTTCGTCTTTTTGTAGTAATCATTCTTGTTGTAACCTTGTTGTTTATGATTCTCAGGTTGAAAATCAAAACGTTAAATGCAGCAAGTATCCCGATTGTAATACTAACTTCAGGATTCGCTGGTATGATTTTCGATCTCGCTTTGATTTTTAGTTTCCAAACTCTGTATGGTTATGTCTATTATTGGATTGGCTTGCTTGTTACAGCGTTTATGGCAGGTAGTGCTGTTGGAGCTATGATAATGAATAAAAATCTGAATCGCAATACAAATGATATTGTAACATTTGTAAAACTTGAGGCGACAATTGTTATTTTTGCTGCTATTTTTCCTTTCGTGTTCATTCTATTTCATTCTTATATTCAGTACGAGTTTGTTTCAGGAGTTTTGCATTTAGTCTTTTTGGTTTTATCGTTTGTTTCGGGAATGCTGGTTGGGGCGCAATTTCCGTTGGCAAACAAAATATGTTTGGATAAGAAAATAAAGAGTGATTCAATTGGAAAGACTGCCGGACTATTATACAGTGCCGATTTGGTCGGTGGTTGGTTCGGTGGAATTTTGGGGGGAGTTGTTCTATTGCCGCTATTGGGGTTGGTTGAAACTTTTTTAATTTTGGTGATATTGAAAATTTGTAGTTTGATGATAATTGCAACTTCAAAATAATTTTTCGCATATTCTATTGATTTTACTTATATTTAATCAGCTTTAACATCTTGTTGCAAATTTGTATCTAAAATCTATAAATAAAAATCTTGATCCTTTATCAATCGCCGACTTGAAGCGGAAGTATTCAGAGTTGAAATTCAAAATTCAACTGCGTTTGGATGATTTTCTCAAAATAAAACAATCGGATTACTTTTACGAGTTAGTTTATTGTTTGCTTACACCACAGTCGAGTGCGCGGAATGCTGATAAAGCTGTAAAACTTTTACAATCAAATAAATTTCATAAACAAGCAATCAATCCTCAGCCAATTTTATCTCACAAAAAATCTTACATCCGTTTCCATAATAATAAATCGAAATATCTGCTTGAGGTTAAAAACCAATTCCCTTTAATCGAACAACAATTGCAGAATGGTAGATCATCTATCGAACTGCGCGACTGGTTGGTTAAGAGTGTAAAAGGATTTGGTTACAAAGAGGCATCTCACTTTTTACGTAACATCGGGCATCGTAATCTTGCAATACTCGACCGTCATATCTTAAAAAATTTAGTGAGGGTTGGAGTTCTTAATGAATTACCAAAATCGTTATCGAAAAATAATTATTTAGAAATAGAAAAAATATTTAAAATATTTTCAAAAAAAATTAACATACCTTTGGATGAATTAGATTTACTTTTCTGGAGTATGGAAACAGGAGAAATACTAAAATGAAGGCAGTTGTAATAGGTGCTGGAATGATGGGAAGCGCCCTGGCTTACGACCTTGCACAAGCAATCGACATCGAAGAAATATTGTTGGCAGATATAAATTTTGAACGTGCGTCGAATGCTGCTAAAAATATTAATAATAAAGTTAAGCCGGAAAAAATCGATGCAAATTCTTATGAAGATATTGTTGAATTGATGACCGGTGCTGATGCAGTAATCAGCGCAACGTCGTACTCGCTGAATTATATTTTGACAACGGCAGCAATTGAAGCAGGAGTTCACTTCCTTGACCTCGGCGGTAATAACGATGTTGTAAAAAAACAGCTTCTACTTAACAGGCAGGCACGCGAGGCTCAGGTTTGTGTGCTGCCGAATTGTGGCTTGGCTCCCGGACTTGTAAATATTTTAGCAATAGCTGGGGCGAAAAAGTTCGATACTGTTGACGAAATCAATCTGCGTGTTGGCGGTTTACCGCAGCATCCGCAGCCGCCTTTGAATTATCAGCTCGTTTTTTCTGCAGAAGGACTGCTAAATGAGTACACCGAACCGGCTGAAGTTGTACGAAATGGCAACATCATATCTGTGAATTCTTTGGACGACGTGGAGGAAATAATTTTTCCACAACCTTTTGGAGCACTGGAAGCTTTTAATACTTCGGGCGGAATATCTACCTTGTGTAATTACTTTCGTGGAAAAGTCCGCGAACTCGATTATAAAACAATCCGGTATAAAGGACATTGCAATAAGTTTAAATTATTAATCGATTTAGGATTTGCCAGTTCCGAAGCGTTGATGATCGGAAATACAGTTAAAACAGCCCGCGAGTTGTTCATCGAAATGCTAACCAATAAATTGGATTACAAAGATGAAGATTGTATCTTGTTGCGTGCAACTATTCAAGGGCATATTAACGGGGAAAAAAAATCGCTCGTGTATGAGATGATAGATTACTTTGATAAGCCGACCCGTATATCGGCAATGATGCGGACGACTTCGTTCCCAACCTCAATCATCGCGCTGATGCTGATGCGTGGTGAAATAAAAGCTCACGGTGTGATGCCCCCCGAAGAATGTGTCCCCGCAGATAAACTTTTAGAAGAATTAAAAATGCGAAACATTAATATATCACAAACGTTTGTTGAAGGTGAATAATGAAGAAACCTTTATCTGTAATTATTATAACAAAAAATCAGAAATCTGAAAAGGAAATTCACAACCGTTACGATTCGGTAACTTCATTTCCGCGACTTGAAATTATTAAAATATTGTTCAAATCGTTATTTACGGTAGGCAAAAAAGAAAAATAGCTTTGCGAATGTCCTGTAAAAATATAATATATATATTGGCGTTACTTATTTTTCTGAGCTTAAAAGCATTCGGACAGTACACAACTCCGATAGAATTTTCTCAATCGCCATCCTTAAATACGGTAGTCGGAAGTTTCGTTCGAAACGATCTCCTCTACGTGTCATTAAACGATTTGGCGTATGTTTTAAATTTAAAAACATACGTTAACAACGAAGCAAAGAAAATCGAAATTAAAACCAAATCGTACAAAATAATATTGAGTGCCGAAAATTCTTACGTTGTAATAACCGATACAAACGAGAAAGTCAGCGTTCTTCAACTCCAACAAAGAATATATTTTGCAGCCAATGCTTTTTTTATTCCTATCAAAAGCTTCTTCCAGATATTTAATAAATTTTTGGATGAAGAAGTTATATTCGATTCAAAAAGAAAGATAATTGTAGTCGGTAAACCAATCATAACGCCGAAACATGATATTGTAAATATATCATACGAACAAAAAGTTAACGGGACATTAATTCGTTTACATTCGAAGCTAAATTTAACTGATTACGATAGCTGGATAAAGTACGAACAAAACGATACAGAAAAAAAACGCGGCTGGTTATACATTACTGTTGCCAATGCGAAAGTAAATCTTGATGCTCTGAAAAAAGTTAAACCATCGGGCATTATTAAAGAACTGCTGATGTTTCCTTCGCCGACATCAGTTCAATTTACATTTAAGTTAAACGGTGCAGTATCAAATACGGAAATTCTTAAAGCCGACGAAAATAACGATTTACTGATTACAATCTATACACCTACCGAGCAACAGTTAGCCGAAAAAAAAGAAAGGCATTACGAAAAAAGTTTACAGAAACAGCGCGACCGTTGGAAGTTAGATGTTGTTGTAATTGATCCGGGACACGGAGGTAAAGACCCGGGCGCAATCGGTGTTACCAGAACTAAAGAAAAAGATATTACATTGGCAGTTGCTTTAAAATTAGGAAAGCTTTTGGAAAAAAATATACCCGATGTGAAAGTAGTTTATACAAGAAAATCGGATGAATTTGTAGAGCTTTTCAAAAGAGGACAAATTGCCAATCAGGCGAACGGGAAGCTCTTTATTAGTTTGCATTGCAACGCGGCGGCGCGCAAGCTGCATACTGTAAAAGGTTTTGAAGTATATTTATTGCGTAAGGGAAAAACAGAGCACGCACTTAAAATTGCTGAACGGGAAAATGCGGTTATTCAATACGAAGAAGGTTACGAAAACCGGTATCAGGAATTAACAGAAGAAAATTTTATTCTGTTGACGATGGCTCAAAGCGCCTACTTAAAATACAGCGAGCGATTTGCCGAAATTTCTACGCAACAAGTAGAGCGATATACTAATTTAGAAATTCAAGGTGTGAAGCAGGCAGGTTTTTTTGTTCTCGTTGGCGCATCTATGCCGAATGTGCTGGTCGAAATGGGTTATCTCTCGAATCGGAGCGATGAAAAATTTTTGAAGTCATCCGTTGGACAAAACAAAATTGCAGAATCTCTGTTTCATGCAATTCAAATTTACAAGACGGAATACGAACAATCGTTGGACGAAGGTAAAACTATGGGGGCGAAGGAGTGAGAGTGCAAATTTATTTTTTCTTACTCTTATTCACACTAATCGGGTGCAGATCAGACCGATCAAAGTATGTTGAAGCGTTTCTCAAAGTAAAGGATGATTTAGGACGTGAAGTAATTATTAAAGAGAAGCCAAGCCGAATTATTTCACTGGCACCTAACATTACAGAAATTTTGTTTGCACTCGATAGCGGAAAAACTTTAGCAGCGGTTACCGATTATTGTGATTATCCACAGGCAGCGAGTACGAAACCGAGTGTCGGCGGAATGATAGCTCCAAATTTTGAAAAAATCTCGGAAATAAAACCCGACTTGATTTTAATGACAGTTGAGGGAAATAACCAAACTGATTTTAACAAACTTTTAAATCTAAATTATACAGTTTATGTTTTAAAACCCAAAAATATAGAAGGAATTTTTAAATCGATTTTAGATTTAGGTAGAATTATTTCTGCTGAAGGTTCTGCCAATCAATTAATTATTGAGATGAGAAGAAAGCAGGGCATAATCATGAATGAAAGGCGCACGCAAACACTGCCAAAAGTGTTTATCGTAATTTCGCTTCAGCCCTTGATAAGTGCCGGTAAAGAAACATTCATAAATGAACTTGTAACTTCTGCAGGCGGCATCAATATAGCAGCCGAATCGCTGCTGCAATATCCGATTATCAACAGAGAGGAAGTCCTGAAACAAAATCCCGATGTAATCATCGTGATGAGCGATGGTGCAAAAAGTATAGAAGATGTTGTAAATCGATTTCCTGAATGGAAGAAAACAGAGGCATTTAAGAAACACAAAATAAAAATAGTAGATGCAGATATACTGTCCCGACCCGGACCCAGAATTATAGATGGGTTAAAGTTTATTGCATCAGTAATTTTTTAAAAGTATATTAACATACAATAAAAACAATAAAGGAGAAAAACGATGTTAAGCAAAACTTTACAAAACACGATTAATAATCAAATACAAGCCGAAATGTTCTCATCATATCTTTACCTGTCGATGTCGGCATATTGTGAAATGAACAATTTTTTAGGTGCCGCTAAATGGTTTAAAATGCAATCCGAAGAGGAGTGGGGTCACGCGATGAAGTTCTATGGCTTCATAATAGAACGTGGCGGCAAGATTACACTAAAAGCAATTGACGAACCGCAGCTCGACTTTAAGTCGCTGTTAGGCGCATTCGAAGAAACGTTAACACACGAGAAGAAAGTTACTGCCCTGATCAATAAACTTTATGAACAATCCTTAAAGGAATCCGATTATGCTACACAAATATTTTTACAGTGGTTCATAACCGAGCAAGTAGAAGAAGAGGCAAATGCTATCGCGATCATTGAGCGTATTAAAATGGTGGGTGAAAAAGCAAGCTCATTATTATGGATAGATAAAGAATTAGGCAAGCGTGCAAAAGAATAAATACTGTGAAGGTATTACTGATCTTACAGGAACTGACCAAAAAGTAATATTTCTTAGTGCTTCTCAGTGAACTTCATGGTCTTAGTGGTAAAAATATTAGTTTTATTAAAGAGAATAAAACATTCACCACAAAAGACACAAAGGGCACAAAGGTTCACAAAGACTTTCAAGACAACCCCTCGATCAGTGATTCATTTTCAAATAGTTCAGTTAATCTAAATAGTTACCCCTTAAAAAGTCGTTCTTAGAGCTAAACTTGACTTTGATGATCCAAAAAGCACCCGCAAGACGTAAAGGCGATGATTATTTTTCAAATGACTAATTCGTTGTCGCTTTTTTCTTGGGAGTGATTACTTCCGTTTCTCCAATTGCTTTACGTGGTTCGTTTTCATAAAAGCGTTTGTATTGTTCAAGCGCTGGTTGCAACGTATGACCGTCATAATCGTTTTTCTCTCTAATTCTCGCACTAATCGCCCAGCAATGGTCTTGATTTTTCGTTCCGCTTTCTGTCCGTGTTTTTGCTGCTTTATCGTGCGACTATACAATTTATTATCTGTCGGAAAGGTAATGTTCTTTTCTTGTACTGCCGTATCAACGCATACCTCTTTTTCCTTTCCATCTTTACCATTTAAACGTACACTCTTTTTCAATATCAACTCCATACCTGTTGTCCCTATGCGATTGCGAAAGTGCACTAACTCACTCGGATCACAAGGCTTGACTGTTACGAAACTTGTCATACCACAAAAATATTGATAGTATGAATAATCCAATCACTAATCGAATTGGTTTAGCAGGGCGTCACTGATCTGGCCTGTAGTGTTTAGAGAACTCGGCTTCAAATATTTGCCAGTCGATTTTATCCGCTAAAACGTATAGACAGAAAGTTATTTGTGTAGAATCGGCTTCTTTAGGTATCATATTTTCTGCAAGTTTTTTTGACATTTGTTTAGTTTTCTCGGTAAATTAAAACGTTTTGGCGTTTTTAAGGGGTAACTATTGCAAGCCATTCGGTTTCGCTCATTTCTGTCTCTTCCGGTAAAAGAATAAGTACCCGCACTTTTGTCGGAAAAGCTATCGCTACTGCTTCGTCTAAGTGAACATTGTTTGGCGAATCAATTGTTCCTGTAGTTTCAATGATTTTTGTTGAGATTTCCATCTCTTTTTGCTCCATTAAGTTTAATATTGTATTCTATTTCAATTTACCAATTCATTTTGTGAATTTCAAGAAAATTTGATGGGGTTTATTCCTTTTTAGTGTTTTTGTTTAAATCTCTCAATTTGTCTATATTTACCACATCTTTATGTCTATCTTAATTAAAAACGGTCGTGTTGTTACTGCTTCGGAAAATTTTCTTGCCGATGTATTTATCGAGGACGAGAAGATTACGAAAATCGGTACTAATCTAAATCTCTCAGCTGCCACAGTAATTAACGCAACGAATAAGTATGTAATCCCTGGTGGTATAGATGTTCACACACACATCGATATGCCGTATGGCGATATAAAATCGACAGACGATTTTGAAACTGGAACCATTGCCGCTGTCTTTGGCGGAACAACGACGATCATAGATTTCGCAGTTCAATCTAAAGGACAATCGCTTTTAGAAGCATTAAATATCTGGAAACAAAAAGCAAGCGGTAAAGCTCTTATCGATTATGGCTTTCACATCATCATAACAGATGTGAACGAAAAAATTCTCGCTGAACTTGATGAAGTTGTTACCGAAGGTGTTACAAGTTTTAAATTGTTCACAGCGTATCCCGGCAGATTGATGCTGAATGATTCAGAAATATTCAGAGTAATGCAGCGAGCGAAGAACAACGGTGCTTTGATAATGATGCACGCAGAGAGTGGTTACGTAATAGACAGTTTAATTCAACAAGCCCTCGCTCAAGGAAACACTGATCCGATTTATCACGCTCTTACTCGTCCCCCTGCGCTTGAAGGCGAAGCTACAAACCGAACCATCGCACTTGCAAAAGTTGCCGATGTGCCGGTCTATATTGTGCACGTAACGTGTAGCGAAGCTATTGATGCTATCAAGAAGGCACGAGCGCAAGGACAAAAAGTATTCGGTGAAACTTGTCCGCATTACTTATTGCTTAGCGAGGATGATTTAAGAAAACCTAACTTTGAAGGTGCGAAATATGTTCTTTCGCCGCCGTTGCGCGAACACAAACATCAGCGGATACTTTGGGATTCGCTTAGTGATAATATTTTACAAACAATTGCAACTGACCACTGCCCCTTTAACTTCAAGAAACACAAAGAGTTAGGGCGGAATGATTTTACAAAAATACCAAACGGTGCACCCGGAATCGAGAACCGACTACAACTAATGTTTGAATACGGTGTTAAACAAAACAGAATCTCTATAAACAGATGGGTGGAATTAGTATCAACAAATCCTGCAAAAATATTCGGAATGTATCCGCAGAAGGGAGCGATTGCTGTCGGCAGCGATGCCGATATTGTAATCTGGAATCCTAACACTGAACACACAATCTCAGCACAAACTCATCACATGCGTGTCGATTACAATATGTTTGAAGGTTTCAGAGTTAAAGGCAACACCGAAACAGTTATCTCAAGAGGTGAAGTGATAATCGAAAAAGAAAAATTTCTCGGTAAGCCGGGCCGAGGAAGGTTTATTAAACGCAATCCGTTTGGTAGCTTATAGCATGTGGAATTACTTATTTGAAATCCAACTCATCCCCCCACCAGGATTTGATAGGGGATGAGTTCGAAATATGAAAAGATCAAAATAAATCCAAAATCTAAAATCTAAAATCTAAAATCCCAATATGTCTCTACCATTATCCAAAATCCGTGTTCTTGATTTTACAAGAATCTTATCCGGTCCTTATTGCACAATGAAGTTAGGCGATATGGGGGCTGAAATTATTAAAATAGAAGCGCGCGGTTCGGGCGACGATACCCGCTACTGGGCTCCGCCTTATGTCGGCGATGAGAGCGTTTACTTTTTGAGTGTCAACAGA
Source organism: Bacteroidota bacterium (assembly GCA_030017895.1). Taxonomy (NCBI): domain Bacteria; kingdom Pseudomonadati; phylum Bacteroidota; species Bacteroidota bacterium. The sequence goes on from JASEGV010000029.1 coordinate 24,524, forward strand.
AACAAACAAAGTATTACACTCGACCTGAAATCTAAGGAAGGCAAAGAAATCGTTAAGAAGCTTATTCGGAAGAGCGATATAGTTGTAGAGAATTTCCGGGCCGGTGTAATGGAGAAATTGGGATTCGATTTTAAGTCGGTTAAAAAGCTAAACCCTAAAATTATTTACTGCTCAATTTCCGGTTACGGACAAACAAGCGAGCAAAGCAATCAACCGAGTTTCGATTTGGTTGTTCAGGGAGAATCCGGTTTTATGGATATAACAGGATTTCCGGACGGCAGTCCGACAAAAGCAGGAGTTTCACTTGCTGACATTGCAGCAGGACATGCAGCGTTTGAAGGAATACTACTCGCATTGTACCAAAGGCAAAACACCGGGAAAGGGCAATGCATTGATATTAGTTTGTTGGACAGTTTGATCTCAATGTTTACGTTTCAATCACAGATTGCGTTATCAACAGAGATAACACCTAAACGAAAAGGAAATTTGCATCCGACAATAACTCCTTACGAAACATTCGAGACGAAGGACGGTTACATAAACATAGCAGCGGGTAACGAAGGGCTTTGGAAAAATTTCTGCAAAGCGATAAACCGGACTGACTTGTTAACTGTCGAAAAATTTATTGTTAACCCAAAGAGGGTTGAAAATCGAGTAGAGTTACAGAAGGAATTGATACCAATTCTAAAGCAGAAAACAAGCGATGAATGGTTCAAAATTTTTGCTGAATATGATGTGCCCGTTGGAAAAATTAACACGGTGAAGGAAGCTCTAAACTTACCAACTGTAATCGGCAGGGAAATGGTAATAGAGTTAAATCACTCAACAGTTGGTAAGATGAAGACGGTAGGAAACCCCATAAAGCTTAGCAGCGTAAAGAGTTATAATTATAAACCTGCCCCCACATTAGGTGAACATAGTGATAAAATATTAAAACAAATTGGTTATTCAAAAAAAGAAATCGAAAAATTAAAATCACAGAAAGTTGTTTAGGGAACAAAATCAGATATTATCTTCAGTTGTTTTAGATACCGAAGTTTTGTAATTTTACACACATTTTTAATAAAAACAAGGTTCAAAATTGCTATATAGTTTTTCATATTATAAACCGAAATCCGAAATTGAAATTATTGAGACTTTAAAATCTTTTGGAGACGATGCCAAAATATTAGCCGGCGGAACTGATTTGTTAGTTTATATGAAGCAACAAATTGCAGATCCGAAAGTATTGGTCGACATTAAAGGTGTACCTGATTTTTCTAAAATTGAGATCGACAGTTCAGGCAATCTCATTATCGGGGCTGCTGTAACTTGCAACGACGTAGTAGAGAATCAATACATCCGAAATCATTATCCGATATTAGCGACTGCTGCAAAAACAATCGGGTCGTATCAAATTCGCAATCGCGCAACAGTTGTCGGAAATATTTGTAATGCCTCGCCCGCGGCTGATATGGCGGGTGCACTTCTCGTCTTGGATTCATCAGTTATTATTGCAACCGAAAAAGGAAACCGCGAAATCCCCATCAAACAATTTTTTGTTGGTGTTAAAAAAACATCGCTGCAACAAAATGAATTCGTGAAAGCAATCAGAGTGCGTGCTGAATACAAAGATGCCGAAGCAGGTTACTTAAAAGCAAGCCGCATCAAAGGGCACGACCTTGGTACTTGCAACGTAGCCCTTAGTCGCGGCAAAAATGGAACAGTCAAAATTGCAATTGGCTCGTGCAACATTACACCGGTTTTGCTCCCCGATTTCGACAGCACAAATATTGATTTGGCAAACATATTAACGACAGCGATGAAAAATATAAAGCCGATCGATGATTTAAGAGGTTCAAAAGAATATCGAAAACATCTCGTCCAAGTTTTTATCAAACGATTATTAAACGGAAAGGGACATAGCCATTAAGACGATAGCAGTAACAATCAATGATAGAAAATACAGTAAAAGTGTTTCAGAAAATAGAACATTATTAGAATTTCTTCGCGAGGATTTATATTTATTAGGTGTAAAAGAAGGATGCGGAGAAGGCGAGTGCGGCGCTTGCACAGTTCTAATGAATGGAAAAACGGTAAACTCCTGCTTGGTTTTAGCAGTTGAAGCCGACAGAACAGTGATTCGCACAATCGAGGGAGAATCGAAGGACGGGAAATTAAATCCACTCCAGGAATCTTTTAAAAAACATCACGCTACGCAATGCGGATTTTGCACTCCGGGTGTTATAATGTCTGCAACATCACTTTTAGAACGGAATCAAAACCCGGCTGAAGCGGAAATCAAAGAAGCGATTGAAGGAAACTTTTGCAGATGCACCGGTTACCGGCAAATTATTGATGCTATAGCTGAAGCCGCAACGCTTCTTGAGAGCGAGGTAAAAAAATGAGTTCGAAAAAAGAATTTAAATATATCGGGAAAGGTGTTCCCCGGATTGATGCGGATGAAAAAGTAACCGGACAAGCACGCTATGTTTCTGATATTTCGATGCCCGGGATGCTTCATGCAAAAATGTTAACATCATCAGTGGCTCACGCAAAAATAAAAAAGATTGATACATCGAAAGCGAAAGCGTTGGATGGCGTGGTTGCAGTTCTTACTGGTGAAGAGTTAGATTATAATGTGGGATTGTATCTTGTAGATAAACGGATTCTTGCCCGCGACAAAGTCCGTTATCAAGGCGAACCGGTTGCTGCGGTTGCAGCCGAAACTTTAGAAATAGCAGAAAAAGCCATCAAGTTAATCGAGGTGGAATATGAACTATTCAAACCACTCCTCGATGTTGAAGAATCGTTTAATGAAAAAGAAAATTTAATTCATCCTGATTTAGGAAATTACAGCCATTTAAAAGCAGCCTTCTTTCCGCAACCCGGAACTAACATCTGCCACGTTTCAAAAATCCGTAAGGGTGATATTGAAAAAGGTTTTGCAGAAGCTGATGTTGTAGTAGAGCGTGAATACAATAATCCTTCGGTTCAACATGTTCCCATGGAAACTCACGGCGCAATTGTTCAGTGGGGTGTTAGCGATAAAGTAATGATTTATACAAGTGCACAATCGCCGTTCACCGTCCGAAATCTTTTTTGCTATACTTTTAAACTGCCGCATCAAAAAGTTCGCGTAGTAGTTCCGTACGTAGGCGGCGGCTTTGGCGGCAAAGCAGGAATACATTTCGAGCCGTTAGTCGGATGTCTTTCGCGTGCAGCGGGGGGCAGACCTGTAAAGTTGATTGCCACAAGAGAAGAAGAATACAATACACTTCCGTGTCGCTGCGGACTTAAATTTAAAATCAAAACAGGTTTGAAGAAAGACGGAAAAATTACAGCACAGAAATTAGTCCTGCTTTGGAGCGCCGGCGCTTATGCCGATTACGCTGTGAATGTTACGCGGGCTTCGGGATATTCTGCCGGCGGTCCCTACTATTACGAAAATCTTTACACTGATTCATACACAGTTTATACAAATCAGGTTTTCGGAACTGCCTATCGTGGTTTCGGGCACGTCGAATTATTTTGGGGTTTAGAACGCCACATGGATTTCTGTGCCGGTAAACTTGGCATCGACCCGTACGAGTTCAAAAAAATAAATTTACTCCGCCCTGATAACACAACTGCTACCGGAGAAATTGTAACCGATTCATCGGGCAGTGTACGCAAATGTTTGGATGCTGTTGTTAAAGAGATTGGTTGGAACGGTATTAAAACGAAACAGGAAAGAGACCAAGAAATTAAAACCGGAAAAGTTCGCGGAAAAGGATTTGCAGTTTTACACAAAGCCCCCGCGATGCCTTCAAATACATCAAGTTCATGTATAATTAAGATGAACGAGAATGGTTCGGTAATTTTAAATGTGTCCGCAACTGATTACGGCAATGGAACTTACACGCCATTAACTCAAATTATAGCAGAGGAAATGGATATTCCTTTATCGAAAATACATGTAGCATTTGAAACCGATACCGACCGGGACCCATACGATTGGCAGACAGTCGCTTCTCGCTTTATGCCGATGGGAGGCAGAGCTGTTATTAATGCTTGTAATGAATTGAAGAAAAAGATGTCTGAAGTTGCAGCAAAAGTTTTTGAGTGTTCGCAGGATGATTTTATTTTTGGAGATGAAAAAATAATTCTTAAAAATAATACAGATAAATTTATTCAATACGAAAAATTAGCAACCGGCTATGTCTTCCCGAATGGTAACGCAATTGGCGGTCCGCTGATTGGAGTTGGAGTTTACATCGCTGAAGGTTTGACGAATCTTGATAAAGAAACTGGACAGGGTTTGCCGGCTTTCAATTGGACTTTCGGCGCTCACGGTGTTGAAGTGGAAGTCGATGTTGAGACGGGCGAATTCACTGTTTTGAAAATTGCTTCTGCACTGGATGTCGGAAAGGTGATGAACGAAGCTTCGTTGAAAGGACAACTTATCGGCGGTGTTGTTCAAGGTTTAGGTACTGCAATTTGCGAGAGATACGTTTACAGCAACGACGGACGCTTATTAAACAAATCTTTTACTGACAATAAAATACCCACAGCGAAAGATATTCCAAATGTCTTTGTTCCGATTTTTATTGAAACTCCACACGATAAAGGAGCTTACGGTTCACGGGGAGCCGCAGAACATCCGATGATCTCTGTCGCGCCGGCTATCGGTAACGCTTTGAATGACGCTTTAGGAATTGAACTCACTGAAATGCCGATTCGCTCCGAAGATGTTTGGTTGGCATTAAATAAAGAGAAGGCTCTTGTTGGTTAATAATCAAATAGAAATAACTTCATATTTAAATTCAATTCTTTCGAAAACCAATAATAGATTCTTTAACATACATTCTGTTTTTAATAAAACTGTAAATTTTTATGACGGAGAAATTTTATTAACTTTTACTTCGCCCGGTGTGCAGCTTTCACCAACGAATATCGTTATCAACGAGAGTTGGTTGTTTAATTCGGTTCATAATTTGTCACAAAATTCCGTCTGTGAATTAAATTATCCGTTATTGAGTTTCAATTCCGCCTACGACCGATTTAGTGTGTCGCTTGAAACGTGCTATGTTGTGAAGACTGAAATCGAAACACACCATAAACTTTCGGAAAAAGATATTGAACTATTCAAGTCGAACGTTTTCAAAGTAATCGATAATCGTAACAGCATACTGAATATTTTTAATAATCATCCAACAGAAGATCCTTTGATGGAGAGGTTTAGAATTATCACACTCTCAATTCAGAAAAGCATAACTGCAAACGACTCAACTAATTTACGGAAGGAAGTGACGAAACTTCTCGGGCTCGGAACAGGATTGACTCCTGCAGGCGATGATTTCTTGTATGGACTTTTAGCGGTCTGGAAAACTTTGGGCGGGAGAGAAAATTTTGTAGTAGAATTAGAAACATTAATAATTGAAAATAAAAATGAAATAGGAATAATCAGTTACAATATGTTAAATGCACTTATTAAAAATCATATCTACCTTCCGCTTAAATATTTGTTTCGACAAATCAACAGCGGGAAGGAATATACGAGGGAACTATCAGAGATTGCAACGTTCGGTTCATCTTCAGGGGCAGATATGATTGCAGGTCTATTGTTCGGATTAGAAAATCAGGGATATAAAATTGAAGCATAAAATTATAATCAAAAAAAATTCTTACTACGATTCAATCAGCTTGATGCAATTGTCTGATAAAGCAAAGTTGTTGCCAAACGTTCTTGATGCTGTGATATCAATGGGCACCGAGACGAATAAAAATTTTTTGAAAGAAATAAATTTGTTCGACCAGCAGTTGGACGCAGCGGGACCGAACGATTTAGTAATAGCAATTCGGATTCAAGACGAACAAGCACTTGAGAGTGTCTCGGAGTTAATCGAAAAATTATTAAATTCAAAAGAATCTTCTGAACAAAAATCAACTGATGATAAACCGGTTTCGTTTGATTACACACTGCGAAAAAATCCGGATGCGAATATAGTGCTGGTATCAATTCCGGGTGAATATGCTTATTACGAGTCGAAAAAGGGGCTTATTGCTGATAAACACGTGATGATTTTCAGCGATAATGTTAGTATCGAACAGGAAATTCAACTAAAAGAGATGGCAGTTTCAAAAGGTTTGCTGCTGATGGGACCTGATTGCGGAACAGCGATAATAAATGGAGTACCGCTGGCTTTTGCAAACGTTGTTCCAGAAGGTCCGATTGGAATCGTCGGAGCTTCCGGAACTGGCAGTCAACAAGTTAGCAGTTTAATCGCAAGGATGGGTTCGGGAATTACACAACTTATCGGAACTGGCGGTAGAGATTTATCGGAAGCTGGCGGCGGAAAAATGATGCTGCTTGGAATGAAAGCGTTGAATGAAGATCCAAAAACAAAAGTAATAGTGTTGCTATCGAAACCGCCCGCAGAAGTTGTGATGGAAAAAGTTTTAACGTCAGCATCTAAATGCACCAAGCCGGTTGTTGTTTGTTTTTTAAGTGGAAGAAAAGATGTAATTGAAAAATATAAATTAATCGCTGCCGATAATCTTGAAGAGGCAGCAACAAAAGCTGTTCAGCTTGCAACAGATAAAACCATCAACGTATCGATTCCTGAAGACGAATTATCTGCCACAGGCGGATTAGCCGAAATTGAAACAGCGAAAATGAATTCAAACCAAAAATACATACGTGGTTTGTATGCCGGCGGAACGCTTTGCGATGAATCCATAATTTATCTTCGTAAAATATTCGGAACGATTTATTCCAACACAACAATCGACACTGAGAGAAAACTTGCAGACAGCCGGATTTCGGTGATGGATACAATTATCGACCTCGGTGATGACGAATTTACAAAAGGCAAAGCTCATCCGATGATTGACCCGTCGTACAGAAAATTGCGTTTGCTAAACGAAGCAAAAGATTTTGAAGTTGCTGTTATTTTGCTGGATATAGTTTTAGGATACGGTTCTCACGAAGACCCAGCCGGTGCGATGCTTGAAAGTATAAAACAAGCAAAAGCAGAATTTGAAAATCGAGGCGGTTACCTTTCGGTGGTTGCTTCAGTTTGCGGAACTGAAGAAGACCCGCAAGTATTATCCGCACAAGAAGCAAAACTTAAACAAGTTGGTGTAATCTGTATGCCGAGTAATTTTCAGGCAGTTAAGTTAGCGGCAAAGATCAAGGAAATAGTTTTAAAAAAATAAAAATAATGTTACAAAAAATTAAAGAATTATTCTCAAATAATATATCTGTAATAAATCTGGGAATCGAGTCATTCTCTACCGATTTACAATCGCAGAATGTAAAATCGATACACGTTCGATGGAAACCGCCGGCATCAGGAAATCAGGAGCTGATAAATCTATTATCGGCACTTTATACTGATGAAGTAGAATCTGCAAACCTTAAAGTTCTTGAAATTATAGCAAACGGTCATCCGAAACTTATTGGGTTAGGAATTGCTAAAGAAGTGATTCCAAATTTTACTGAGAAAACAATTTTGCATGCCGGCCCACCGGTAACTTGGAAAAATATGTGCGGACCTATGCGCGGCGCCGTGATTGGGGGTTTGATATACGAAGGTTTAGCCAAAGAGGTTAATGATGCAGAAAAGATTGCATCGACTGAAATTACATTTTCACCCTGCCATCATTTCCGTACAGTCGGGCCGATGGCAGGAATTGTTACCGCCTCAATGCCGGTTTGGATTGTAAAGAACGATGCTTATGGAAATTTTGCTTATGCAACGATGAACGAAGGACTTGGAAAAGTTCTGAGATTCGGGGCTTACGGTGCAGAAGTTATCCAACGACTCAACTGGATGCGAGATGAATTGTATCCAATTTTAAAACAGTCATTAGACATAAAGGGTGAAATAGATTTGCGAATATTAATTTCACAAGCCCTTCAGATGGGAGATGAATGTCATAACCGGAACAAAGCATTCACATCACTTTTCCTTCGCGAAATCGCTCCAGCAATTGCACGGACTGATTTTTCAAACGAACAAAAGGCAAAAGTTCTTGAATTCATACATACGAACGACCATTTCGGCTTAAATCTATCCATGCCCGCGAGCAAATCTATTATGGAAGCGGCTGAGGGGATCGAAAATTCTACTATTGTTACAACGATGGCACGCAATGGAACTGAATTCGGAATTCGTGTTGCCGGATCAAAAGGCAAATGGTTTACTGCTAAATCGCCAAAAGTGCGAGGATTATATTTCCCCGGTTACACAGAAAACGATGCTGCGCTTGACCTTGGCGATTCGGTGATTACCGAGACGACAGGAATCGGCGGGTTTGCTATGGCTTGTGCACCAGCGATTGTTGGTTTCGTCGGTGGCAAAGCTTCGGATGCTCTTGATTATTCAGAACAAATGTATCAAATAACATTATCGGAGAGTAAACATTTTCAAATTCCTGCTTTGAATTTTCGAGGAACAGCTACGGGCATCGACATACGCAAGGTAATCGAAACCGGAATCTTACCGATAATTAACACAGGCATTGCTCACAAAAACGCGGGTGTCGGGCAAGTCGGTGCCGGACTTGTTAATCCTCCAATGGAGTGTTTCGAAAAAGCATTACAAAATTTTAAAAAATAAAAAACCTAAAACGAACTAAAGGAAACAAAATGAAAATAATTGATTTAACACAACGACTATCAATATTAACACCGGCTTGGCCCACTTATGAGCCATTGAAAGTTCATTTCTTTAAACGACTTTCATCTAACGGTGCGAACGGACAAATCATCAGCACAAGTAATCACATCGGAACGCACATGGATGGCGAAATCCATTTTCACACTGCCGGCAGAACTATCGGTAATCAGCCGATTGAGGACTTTGTCGGTGCCGGGGTAGTCGTTGACATTTCCGACATAATGGGAGATTACGATATTTACACATCGAAGATGCTGATGGAGCGGGCTGATATTCGCAAAGGCGATATCTTGATCATAAATACAGGCTACCATAAATATTCGTGGGACCAGCCAGAAGCAAACGAGATACGATATTTCTGTAAACATCCTGGTCCTGCAAGCGAGTTTGTTGAGTGGTGCGAAAAAATGCAATTCAAATGGATTGGTGTTGACTGCGGAAGCGCCGACCATCCGATGAATACGATTATCAGAAAATGGTCGGAAGATTTATACGGATTAGCTACTGAAGCTTCGGAACACATGAAGAAAAAATATGGTAAAACCCTTGAAGAACTTTTTCCGAAAAAAGATTATCAGCAGATGCACTTTAAACTTTTTCCTAAAAAAATAATTCATGCCGAAAATGTTGGAGGCGATATTAATAAATTATCCAATCAAAGAACTCACATCGGTGCGTTTCCGTGGCGGGCAATTGAACTCGAATCCTGCATCTGCCGGATCGTGGCTTTCCCGGATATAAAAGAATAAAATCATTGGTCGAAAATATTTCTACAAAAAGTTTTGTTGCCGAACCTGAAACTAATTCTCTGAAACGAATTACCGGAAAGATTCGTAACGGTGAGCTATCTTTAAAATCATACATCGCACAGATTCGAAAAAGATTTGAACTTGTTGAACCGCACATCAAAGCTTTTCTTGATGAGCCAAATCGTTTCGAAAGATTGCACCGAGAAGCCAAACAACTTGAAGCGCAATATGATAAGAAGAATAAACTTCCACTACTGTATGGGATTCCCGTCGGTATAAAAGATTTATTTAATGTGGATGGATTCGAGACTAAAGCCGGAAGTAATTTACCGTCAGATATTTTTAAAGCGCCCGAAGGACAAGCTGTAAAAGCGATCAAGTCCGCCGGTGCTTTAATTTTAGGAAAAACTGTAACAACTGAGTTTGCATATTTTACACCGGGGCCAACTTGCAATCCGCATAACCTCAATCATACACCGGGTGGTTCATCGAGCGGCTCTGCTGCTGCTGTTGCATCAGGACTAACGCCGTTTGCGTTGGGAACACAAACAATCGGTTCGATAATCCGGCCGGCAGCTTTTTGCGGAATTGTCGGCTTCAAGCCAAGCCAAAACCGCATTGCTACAAACGGAATTGTGCCGTTTTCACCAAATATTGACCAAATTGGCTTCTTTACTTCTGATGTTGAAAGTGCTGAACTTGCCGCTTCGGTGCTGTGCGAAAAATGGAGCGCACTACAAGAAACGAATGAAGTTAATCCTGCTTTTTCAAAAAAACGTTCAGCAGGTACGTTGTGTGTTCCCGAAGGAGTGTATCTTCAAAAATCTCAACCGGAAGCATTGGCACATTTTGAAAAAGCTGTAGAAAGATTGAAAAATATCGGATTCGAAATTATTCGAATAGATATGATGAAAAATTTTGAAGCAATAGTGCATAACCATAACACATTGATAGCAGCAGAAGCGGCAATTGTTCATAAAAATTGGTTTGAAAAATATTCGCATCTGTATAATCCGAAAACTATCGAGTTGATATTAAAAGGACGAAGTGTAAATGAAAACGAGATAGGAGATTGTAAAAACAGTCGCACACTTTTTCGTTCAGAGCTAATTGAGATGATGGTGCGGCACCAGCTTACTGCTTTCATTACACCTTCGACGGTTGGTCATGCACCGCACGGATTGGATTCCACAGGTGATCCGATTATGAATTTGCCGTGGACGTTTTCAGGATTGCCTGCGATAAATTTACCAGTTGGTAAGTTTGCAAACGGACTTCCATTCGGCTTGCAGGTAGTAGGAAATTATTGGAAAGATGAAGAGTTGTTGAAAATTGCATCTGTAATTGAAAGCAGTTTGCGAGATTCATAGATCTCTGCTTTATTTTGCAATTCATAAATAAAACAATTATCTTGAACACGAAATAATTGAATTACTAACCAAATTTTTCCCCTTATGAAAACAAAAATCTTTGCAGCGGTAGCTGGTAATATTGGATCGGGCAAATCGTCATTAACACGACTTCTTGCAAAAGAATATGGCTGGGATGCTTATTATGAATCGGTTGATGATAATCCGTATTTGAGCGATTTCTACGGTGATATGGGACGTTGGTCGTTTAATCTGCAAGTTTATTTTTTATCCAAACGTTTCCGCGACCATAAATCCATCGTTGAAGGTGATAGGTCTGTAATACAGGACAGATCGATTTACGAGGACGCTGAGATATTTGCAAAGAATCTCAACAAGATAGGAAAAATTGATGACCGCGACTATAAAAATTACGTCGAGCTTTACAAAGTAATGATGGAATACCTTCAGCCACCCGGATTGTTAATCTACCTTGAAGCGAAGATTGATACACTTATAAAGCAAATCGCAAAACGAGGGCGGGAATATGAACAAAGTATCCCCCGTGCTTATTTAGAACAATTAGATGAGAACTACAAAGAATGGATCGGTAACTACAAACTGGGTCCTTTGCTTGTAATTCCCTCCGATGAAGTCGATTTTGTGCACGAGAAAGGTGATTTCAACCGTGTGCTGATGTTGATACAGGCAAAGTTAATGGAGATTGGATATACCGGTTAGTTATGGTTGATTTGTTAAGGAATCTTTGTAGGTGACTATCATAAAATCAATATCGGAATTACAGAAAAGAAGAAAACAAATTGGAAAAATCTGCCGTGAGCAAAGCGAACCGATTTATTTAAGGGCAGTTCCAAAAATTCAAATATAAGTTTAGTGTTATAGATTTTATCGTC
>JASEGV010000030.1 GCA_030017895.1 Bacteroidota bacterium
CGACGATAAAATCTATAACACTAAACTTATATTTGAATTTTTGGAACTGCCCTAATGCATTAACTAAATTTACAGTGGTTATAAAACCCGATTGGTATTATTAATATGTTAAAATTTACAAAAGGAGATATCTTAAAATCAGGTGCGGATGCGCTTGTTAATTCTGTCAACACCCAGGGAGTGATGGGCAAAGGTGTTGCATTGGCATTTAAAAATTCTTATCCTGAAAACTATAAATCCTATGTAGAAGCTTGCAAAGCCGGCTTAGTAGATGTAGGCAAAATATTTGTTACTCAAACGAATCTATTGTCTCCGCGGTTTATAATAAACTTTCCCACAAAAAAGCATTGGCGTTACCCTTCAAAACTTGAATATGTCGAAGCCGGGCTTAAAGATTTAGTAAAATGGATTTCAGAAAATAATATTCATTCGATTGCTATTCCACCGCTGGGAAGTGGTCAGGGTAAGCTTAATTGGACACACGTCAAAACAGTTCTCATAAAATATCTCCAGCCTTTATCAGCTTCACTTGATATTTATATATATGAGCCATCAGATATATTTGCTCAAACTGCTGTTTTAAAAGTTGAATCTAAAGCATCGTTTACTCCGGTCAGGGTAATGTTATTATATCTTATGAAGCAATACAAAGTAATGGGAAACGAAATTAATCTTTTGGTTATTCAGAAACTTTCATATTTTTTGCAGAGATTTGGTGAACCGATGCGGCTTAAGTTTGAAAAAGGTTGGTACGGTCCTTATGCACATAACCTTATACCTGTTTTGAAAATCATGAATGGGAATTATATACAATTTCGTGCAGGTTCTATTAAACCTGAAACCATCATTACGTTAAAACCATCGATGTTTCATGATCTGGATTTCTATTTTAAGAATACATTAACAAATGATCAAACAGAAAGAGTAAGTCGAGTTTTAAATTTTATCGATGGATTTGAATCGCCATTTGGTTTGGAGCTTCTTGCTACTGTCGATTTTATATTGCAAAATGACAAAGGTAAAAATACACACGAAATACTTTCAGGAATACAGAGCTGGACTCACAGGAAGAAAGAATTGATTAAACCATATCAAGTTGATGTTGCTCTTCAAAGGATTAATCAATACCAATTATCCAGCAATTAAATACTAAATCTAATTATCAACACACCCGCTCCAATTCACATAAAAACAGCGCGCTTATAGTGGGTTTTTCTTTTATATCCATGGGACGAATAGAGGATCGGAAAGAAGATCCGCTATGGAAGAATGGATAGCATTGTCAGGTAAATTCCATGTTTAATAAGGAAGAGTTTGAATTGGTTTACTTTTGGAAAAAGTAAAGCGAAAGCTATTGTGAAGTTCTATGATGCGATAAAAAAGTTTACTGAAGACTGAACTGATATTGCAATTCAGTCCAAATCTTCATATATTTTTCAAGTTTTTTTATGAAAAATAGTATATATATCAAATTTGGAGTTGTTTCTACATGCTAAATGACTTCGGCCGTGTGCTATTATTCTTTATTATCGCCGGCATTTTTGTTACTTTAGGCTTAGTTACCGCTTGGGTTATCCGGCCGAAACGACCATATCCCGATAAGCTTACTACTTATGAATGCGGCGAAGACCCCGTAGGTTCACCGTGGGTTAAATACAACATCCGCTTTTATGTGGTTGCTCTCATCTTCCTCATCTTTGAAGTCGAAATTCTATTCCTTTTTCCTTGGGCGCTCGTGTATCAGGATTTAGGACTTTTTGCATTCATCGAAATGGTTATTTTCCTTGTAATACTATTTGTTGGTTATGCCTATGTTTGGGTGCGAGGCGATTTGGATTGGGATAGACCCGAACCGGATATTCCTTTCATCACTTCTCTTAATAAAAAAAAATCTTCCACTGCAGCTAAATAAACTAATGGGACTTTTAGATAAACGTTTTGAAAATAGCAATATAGTTATTACGACAATAGACGACTTGCTTAACTGGGCGAGACTTTCGTCGTTATGGTATATGCAATTCGGACTTGCCTGTTGTGCAATTGAGATGATGGCAACTGGTGCATCGCATTACGATTTGGACAGATTCGGTGCAATACCGCGTGCAACTCCGCGCCAAGCCGATGTTATACTTGTAACCGGAACAGTTTCAATTAAAATGGCTGAGCGTATAAAACGTTTGTATGATCAAATGGCTGAGCCACGTTACGTAATCTCGATGGGAAGCTGTGCCAACTGCGGCGGACCCTATTGGGAACACGGCTATCACGTCCTCAAAGGTGTCGATCGTATTATTCCTGTCGATGTTTATATTCCCGGCTGTCCACCACGTCCTGAAGCGCTCCTCGAAGGACTTATAAAACTTCAGGAAAAGATTCGAAAATCAAGTTTAGTCGAAACAAAAAATCATAAATCATAAATCCAAAAGCCAAAATCTAAAAATGTCTCCACAAGAAATACAAAATAAAATCACCGAAAAATTTGCCGATGCAATTGTTGAAGCAAAAGTCGAGGGTGTTCTCGAACCGTACGCAAAAGTGAAAGCTGAAACGATACGGGAAATCTCTTCTTTTATGCGGGATGATTCTGATTTACAATTCGATACACTTATGTGTTTGAGCGGAATGGATTACGGTAAAGGAATTTTAGGAGTTGTTTATAATTTCGGGTCGATCGCTAAAAAACATAAGTTCACACTCAAGGTTGAAGTACCTGTTGATTCACCAAATATTCCTTCGGTTGAATCGGTGTGGCGAACAGCCGATTGGCACGAACGCGAAGCATTCGATTTGTTTGGAATTGTTTTTACCGACCATCCCGATTTACGCAGAATACTTTTACCGGAAGATTGGGAAGGACATCCTTTAAGGAAAGATTATCAGGTTCAGGAATTTTATCATGGTATGAAGGTACCATATTAATATGGCAGAATTGATTCAAACTCAGGATAGAAAACTCCGCACCGAAGAGATGGTAATTCAGATGGGACCTCAGCACCCGTCAACACATGGGGTTCTCAGGTTGGAAGTTACCGTCGAAGGTGAAATTGTTACGCATGTAAAGCCATACATCGGTTATTTACACAGATGTTTTGAAAAACACGCTGAACAGATGGGCAACTATTCGCAAGTGATTCCTTATGTTGACCGGATGGATTATGTTGCCGCAATGTCGATGGAGTGGAGTTACGTTTTGGGGATGGAACGCATGCTAAGTATTCAAGTCCCCGAGCGTGTTGAGTACATACGAGTAATAATGGCTGAACTTCAGCGGATTGCATCGCACATTATTGCTATCGGAACTTTCGGACTCGATTTAGGTGCGTTTACACCGTTCCTGTTTTTACTGCGCGACCGCGAAATGATTTTAGAAATTTTCGAACGGACATGCGGCGCTCGTCTATTGTATAACTATTTCTGGATAGGCGGACTTTCACACGACGTTCCTCTCGACTTTGTTGATAGAACTCGTCAGTTTTGCAATACATTTAAAAAAACAATTGTAGAAGTAAACAACCTACTTTCGTACAACGAAATTTTTATCAAGCGGACAGCGAATGTCGGAATTTTACCGGCTGAAGTTGCAATTAATTATGCATCATCAGGACCAGTGCTGCGTGGTTCAGGTGTAGATTGGGATTTGCGGCGCGACGATCCTTACGGCATTTACAATCGCTTCGATTGGCAGCCTCAGATTGGAAAAGGTGAACGTGGAACTATCGGCGATTGCTGGGACCGTTACATTGTCCGTTGCCGCGAGATGGAACAAAGTATAAAAATCATCGAGCAGGCGATTGAAAAATTACCCGACGGCGATGTTCAATCGGCAATTCCAAAACGAATTCGTCCAAACGCAGGCGAAATTTATGTTCGCACCGAAGCTCCTCGCGGCGAATTAGGTTTCTATATTGTCAGCGATGGAACCGGATCGCCTTACCGAGTTAAAAGCAGGTCATCCTGTTTTGTGAACCTATCCGTTTTACCCGAAATTACTCGCGGTTATATGATTGCTGACCTCGTTGCAATTTTAGGAAGTATTGATATTGTGTTGGGTGAGATAGATAGGTAAAGAATAATGAAAAATAATAATATAGAAATAAATTTAAAATCAGAAATCCGAAGTCCGAAATTCGAAATCTAAAAGATGGATAAATTTTTAACCGACATATTAGGAAGTGAAATATTTGCATACATAATAATCGCGATATTGCCGCTTGTGTTTATCATTCCTTACGCGTTGTTTGCAGTATGGCTTGAGAGAAAAATTTCAGCATTTATGCAAGACCGATTAGGTCCGATGTATACCGGCGGTTGGCACGGATGGGCACAGACGATTGCAGATATCCTTAAACTTATTCAAAAAGAAGATATCGTTCCATCGGCAGCCGATAAAAAACTTCACTTGATTGCTCCGTTTTTAGTGTTTATCGGTTCTTATGCTGCATTTGCGGCAATCCCGTTCAGCAGCGAATATATCGGCAGTCATCTAAATTTGGGTATCTTCTTTATTATTGCGGTATCGTCACTTGTGGTAGTCGGTTTGTTGATGGCAGGCTGGGCGTCGAATAACAAATGGTCGCTCTTCGGTGCTATGCGTGCGGCTGCTCAAATTGTCAGCTACGAAATCCCGACTGCCCTTGCATTGCTTGCTGTAATTATGATTGCCGGAACTTTGAATCTTCAGGAAATTAATCACATGCAGAGCGGTTGGTTCTGGAATTGGTTTATCTTTGCAAAGTTTCCATTCGTCTTCATCGCATTTTTAATTTACTTCGTAGCATCACTTGCTGAAGTCAACCGGACTCCTTTCGATATTCCTGAAGCTGAATCGGAACTTGTTGCCGGTTACCACACCGAATATACCGGGATGAAATTCGCAATGTTCTTTTTAGCTGAGTATGCAAATATGTTTGCCGTCTCGGCGATTGCAGCTGCAGTTTTTCTCGGTGGTTGGAACAGTCCCTTTGGTAATTTTATGAGTGGACCAATCTGGGGCGTGTTCTGGTTTGTTACAAAAGGTATGTTCTTTATCATTGTTCAAATGTGGTTGCGATGGACTTTACCCCGCACGCGTGTCGATCAGTTGATGTATATATCTTGGAAAGTCCTAACTCCGTGGGCATTTGTTTGCATATTCGGAATTGGACTGTGGATTATGTTACAATAAATAAAAAGAATTATTAGTTCTTATTTCGATTGTTCATTATTCAATATAATTATGAAACAGTATTTTAAAGACATATTTACATCTATCTGGACAGTGCTGATTGGTATGCGCATCACTTTCTCGCATCTGTTTGTGCCTGCTGTAACGATACAATATCCGACAGTAAAAATGACACTCCCCGAACGCGCACGTAATCGTTTGTATGTTAATATGGACGATTGCATCGGATGCTTGCAGTGCTCGAATGCCTGTCCGGTGAATTGCATAGATATTGAAACCGTGAAATCGTTACCGACTGAAGATTTGGGTTTGACTTCAAAAGGAACGAAGAAACGCTTATATGTAACCGAGTTTAAAATTGATATCGGAAAATGCTGTTACTGCGGGCTTTGTGTTCCGCCTTGTCCTACTGAATGTATATTTATGACCGATACATACGAATTCTCGGAATATAAACGGCACGATTTGATATATAATTTTTGCACGATGACAGAAGACGAAATTACACGTGTAAAAACACAAGCAGCAGAAGCCGAGAAGGAAGCAGCAGCTAAAAAAGCAGCCGCAGCAAAACTCGCAGCAACGGCTAAACCTGAACAATCTAAAACCGAAAATCCAACATAAAAAATTATGAGTTTGATTGATATACTATTTTACTTCTTTGCAACAATCGCTGTAGTTTCAGCGTCGATTGTTGTTTTTTCAAGAAATATAATTTACTCGGCTTTTTCGTTGTTGTTTACTTTTTTTGCAGTAGCCGGACTTTACGTTCTGCTGAACGCCGATTTTCTTGCTATTACTCAATTGCTTATTTATGTCGGCGGTATTTTAGTGTTGATGTTATTCGGTGTAATGTTAACTCATAAAGTTGTAAGTGTTGATATGAAAACAGGTACGTTAAAAATTTTACCGGCTGCACTTATTACTTCGATGATTGCAGGAACTCTAATCGGCATCTTTACTGTAACCGATTGGAAGGTTGTACCGGCACAAAACGGCGACCCAATGCCAACCGCCAAAGCGATTGGCGAAATGTTTATGACCACCTGGCTCTTACCCTTCGAGGTTGCATCAGTGGTTTTGTTGGTCGCACTAATCGGTGCTGCAATTTTAGCAAGAAGAAACAAAGAAGAGAAATAGTGTCTGAAAACAGAAAACAAAAAAGAAAATTGACAGGCAATTAATGTTACAAATAGGATTAACGCATTATTTAGTTTTGAGCGCCATTTTATTTTCACTTGGAATTTTGGGTGTTGTAACTCGCCGTAATGCCATTTTAGTATTGATGGGCATCGAATTAATTCTTAATGCAGCAAATATAAATTTTATCGCATTCTCTCGTTACGGCACTTTTAATTTAGACGGTCAAATGGCTGCCATCTTTGTAATAGTCCTCGCAGCAGCCGAAGCTGCAATTGTTTTAGCAATCGTTTTAAACATATATAAAACTTTCCACACTGTGAACGTTGATGAAATTAATAAGTTGAAAGAATAGTTTGAAGATATGAACCAGGAATTAATTTTAATATTAACAATTTCAAACCTGCTGATACCATTTGTATCTTTTTTGATATTAATATTTTTCGGTAAACGACTTCCACGCGGCGGCGATATTGTCGGAACATCTCTTTTATTTGCTATGCTTGCTTCAGCTTTGACTGCGATGCTTTCCAAACTTGTTCTCTTCCCCGATGAAGTGATACAGGTTTCCTTCAAATGGCTCACTTTCGGAACTGTTCCTTTTATCGGTCAACTCGATTTACATTTAGGAATGGTTGTCGATAATCTTTCTTCGATTATGGTAGTCGTTGTTGCAATTGTCAGTGCACTTGTTCATCTCTTCTCAATCGGATATATGAAAGATGACATTCGCTACTCCCGCTACTTCGCTTATCTTGGCTTTTTCACATTTTCGATGATGATTATTGTTATCACAAATAACTTTTTTACAATGTATGTTGGTTGGGAATTAGTTGGTATCAGCTCGTATCTGCTAATCGGCCATTGGTTCGAGAAGAAGTCAGCATCCGATGCTGCGATCAAGGCATTCATTGTAAATCGCATTGGCGACCTCGGAATGTTTGCCGGTGTGATGATAGTATTTTTTACGTTCAGAACATTCTCGTTCGATGCAATTTTTTCAGCGATTGCGGACGGTCAAATTCCGATGGGAAGCGAAACCTGGTTGACCGCTGCCGGTATTCTAATTTTTTGCGGTGCAATCGGCAAGTCGGCACAATTTCCACTTCACGTATGGCTGCCCGACGCTATGGAAGGTCCCACACCTGTTAGTGCATTGATTCACGCCGCAACTATGGTTGCCGCCGGCGTTTATCTTGTCGCTCGCGTATTTGTTATGTTCACAGCCGATGCATTAATGTTTATTGCTTACATCGGAGCTATAACTGCTTTCGTTGCCGCAACAATTGCAATAGCTCAAAACGATATTAAAAAAGTTTTAGCTTACTCAACAATTTCTCAACTCGGTTATATGATTATGGGACTTGGAGTTGGAGCTTACACAGCCGGATTCTTCCACCTCGTAACACACGCAATGTTCAAAGCCGGTTTGTTCCTTGGTTCGGGTTCGGTTATTTACGGAATGCATCACGCTCTTCATAATCAGCACGATCATCATACCGACCCGCAGGATATTCGCAATATGGGTGGCTTGAAGAAAAAGATGCCTGTTACATTCTGGACTTTCCTGATTTACACACTTGCGATTTCGGGCGTGCCGCTTACTTCCGGGTTCTTGAGTAAAGATTCAATATTGGCTGGCACACTCGCTTATGGAAATTTAACGGGACATTTTTTGATTCCGGTTATCGGATTCTTAGTTGTCGGGCTTACAGCTTTCTATATGTTCAGGGTTGTGATAATTACATTTTTCGGTGAACACAAAGATAAGCACCGCTTCGACCTTATTCACGAATCACCGGCAGTTATGACGCTTCCATTAATAATATTTGCAGTTTTATCTTTCTTTGCATTTTACTCGTTCAATCCGTTCGATGCAACTGCAGGATGGATTTATCAGTTGTTGCCCCGTCCTGAATCGGTCGTTTCGATGGCAATGCAAGCAGCGAGCATCCAAATATTCGGCGAGGCATTTCATCACGCTCATTATCCTGCAATGTTTTTATCACTGGCTGTTGCCGGCTTAGGTATTCTTTTAGCTTTCGCAACTTACTACTGGAAAAAAATTAACGCCGATGCAATCGCAAAACGATTCAGCGGTGTTCACAAGTTTTTACTCAACAAATGGTACTTCGATGAATTGTACGGTTTTGTTTTTGTTGCAGGTACTCACGCTGTAACGCGAATTATGCGATGGTTCGATAACAATATTATTGATGGGCTTGTGAACAACATAGGAAGTTGGACAGTTGCCTTTACACTTGGATATAAAGAACAATGGAAATCTCGAACATTAAGCAGTTCAGTTTACTTGACGGTTGCTTCGCTTACGTCAGTTTTAGTCGGAATATTTTCAGCGTCAGCACTTTGGCCCGAAGCATCCGGATTTTTTAATTACATCGGTGCAATTGCAGGTGGTCTGCTCGCCGGACTGCTAACATTGTTTGGTTTTTGGGTGGGCGCCGGCGGTTTCGATAAATATGTCGTCGATGGTATGGTGAACGGTGTTGCCTACTTATCAGGTTTCTTCGGTTTAGTTTTTAGAAAATTTCAAACTGGTCGGGTCCAAACATATTTAATTTTTGTGATGTTTGGATTTATGATATTGTATTTTGTTTTTAGAACGTTTTAATCAATTAACATTACGGAGTAAATAAGCTTCAATGGAACTACAATTTCTTAACATAGGAATATTAACTTGGATAACATTCTTACCAATCATAGGAATGATATTTATTCTCTTAATTCCTAAACAAAATGGGAATGCAATACGGTGGACCTCGGTGGTCTTTACCGGCTTACAGGTAATTCTTGCTGTCCTAATTTATTTAGGGTTCAATAGAAGTCTTCCCGGAATCAACAATGCTGAAACATTTCAATTTGTAGAAAAATTTGATTGGATCAATGTTCAAAGTGTACCTTGGGTCGGCAGAATTGATATCGATTACTTTGTAGGCATCGACGGTTTAAGTGTTACGATGGTTTTGTTAACAGCCCTTATTTCTTTCATCGCGGTTTTTGCATCCTGGAACATCAAGAAATCACTTAATGGTTACTTCGCACTTTTACTGCTTTTAGATACAGGTATGATGGGTGTGTTCGTATCGCTCGACTTTTTCCTGTTCTACGTTTTTTGGGAAGTAATGCTGCTACCGATGTACTTCTTAATTGGAATTTGGGGCGGACCACGCCGCGAGTATGCTGCTATTAAATTCTTCCTCTATACATTATTCGGAAGCGTGTTGATGCTTCTCGTAATGTTAGCCCTTTACTTTAGTGTCTCTTATGTCGACCCTGCAACAGGCGAAAAAGTTCACACATTCAATATGTTGATGATGATGGACCCCACTAACTACGATCCGAACTCTTTGCTTGGTGGACTTCATACATTTTGGCGATACATAGCTTACGTAGGATTGTTCATAGGTTTTGCAATCAAGGTCCCAATATTTCCGTTCCACACCTGGTTGCCCGATGCACACGTGGAAGCTCCGACTGCAATCAGCGTTATATTAGCAGGTGTTTTGTTAAAGATGGGAACTTACGGGTTGCTCAGAGTTTCGTTCCCGATGTTTCCCGATGGAATGGTTTACTTTGCAATTCCGCTTGCAATACTTGGCTTTATAAATATAGTGTACGGGGCGCTGGTTGCTATGGCGCAAACCGATTTTAAAAAGTTAATTGCATACTCAAGTATCAGTCATATGGGTGTAGTAATTTTAGGTATGGCTGCACTTAACACGCAAGGCGTAACCGGTGCAGTAATGCAGATGTTCAATCACGGAACAATCACTGCGATGCTCTTCTTGATTGTTGGTGTAATTTACGACCGTGCACACACACGCGGACTTAACGATTTTGGCGGACTTGCTCAGCAGATGCCGCGTTATACTGGTGTTGTAACGATAGCTTTTTTTGCGGCACTCGGTTTACCGGGTTTAAGCGGATTTATCAGTGAAGCATTTTCATTTTTAGGCGCATTTCAGGTTTTCCGGTGGATTACAATTGCATCAACTTTAGGTATTGTGCTGACTGCCGCTTATATGTTATGGACTTTTCAACGGGTTTTTCTTGGAACACTTCCCGAAAAATGGAAAGACATACAAGATATCAACGGACGCGAGTTGTTTACTTTAGTCCCTTTAGCTATAATCGTGATTATTTTAGGAATTTATCCGAGTCCGTTAATTGATTTGATGAATTCATCAGTGAATCATCTAGTTGAATTTGTAAGTGCCGGTGCCGGTATGCCGATGCCAACACCATGAAATTTATGATTTTAGAATTGTTTTAAATTTTGAATTTTGAAGTAAATTTCAACATTAGAACTACGCTAATGAAAGTATTAGTGCTTAATTGAGAATTGTAATTCGTTTTTTGAGTGAAAATACTTGAATATCAACACGATAAATATTAATAAAAACACCTCAAATTAAAATATAATGTTACAACAAATATTAGACAGCTTAAAAATTTTTCAGCCAGAAATTACTCTCATTATTGTTTTATGTGCGGCTATACTGATTGATTTAATCATGAAAAACAAACCGCAGCTTATTGCATTGATTGTGATGGCTGGTTTGTTTTTAGCCGGGTATTTTGTAATCCAACAAAGTGGAGTAGCTGTTTCGATTTTCAGTGATATGTTTGTTGTCGATTCGTTTTCAGTTTTCTTCAAAGTAATTATTTTACTTACTGCAATTTTTGTGGTTATCTTTTCGATGCAGTCGAAGGAACTTAACAACGGAAAACGGAAATTGGGCGAGTATTACGCTTTCGTTATTTCTATGACTTTAGGAATGTTGTTGATGACCGGCGCCAGCAATTTACTGATGATGTATCTTTCCATCGAACTTACATCTTTAAGCTCATACATACTTGCAGGATATAAAAAAGAAACTCCCGATTCCACTGAAGCATCTCTCAAATATATCATCTATGGGGCGGTTTCTTCGGGTATGCTGCTTTACGGAATTTCGATTTTATACGGGCTTACAGGTTCGTTGAATATATACGACGTAAATCAAACACTACAACAAGGCGGAGTCAGCTTGCTTCCTTTGATAGCCGCAAACCTTTTAATGATTGTCGGCTTTGGTTTTAAAATATCTGCAGTTCCGTTCCACTTCTGGACACCCGATGTTTACGAAGGCGCGCCTATCACAATTACGGCATTCTTATCAGTCGCATCGAAAGCTGCCGGCTTTGCTCTGATGATTCGTTACTTCTTTGTAGGTTACTACGACCCGCTTGCAAGTGCAATCAACGGTTATTTTACGACTGTTAGCGGATTTGAGTGGCACATTATCATCGCTGTTCTTTCAGTCGCTACAATGACGATCGGAAACTTCACAGCAGTTTGGCAAAATAATCTCAAGCGTCTACTTGCTTATTCGAGTATTGCCCACGCCGGTTATATGATGATGGGTGTAGTAGTATTAAATAACGAAGGAATTTCTGCAATAATGATTTACTTCGCCACTTACTTGTTTATGAACTTAGGTGCTTTTTACATCGTGATGTTGATTGCAGACAAAATAGGGAGTGAAGATATCGATTCGTATAAAGGTTTAGGTTATAAAGCACCGTTTATGGCTGTGGTGTTAGCGATATTTTTGATTTCGTTAACAGGACTTCCGCCAACTGCCGGATTTATCGGGAAGTTATATCTCTTCGCAGCGCTGATAAACAGCGGATGGATTTGGCTTGCCATAGTCGGTGTGTTAAACAGCGTTGTATCGCTTTACTATTATGTCCGCATTTTCAGAAATATGTTTTTACGCGACATAGATATCGAACACGAACCAATCAAGTTTCGTCCGGCTCATTTTATTGTGGCACTATTATTAGTTATTCCGACTTTGGTTTTAGGTTTGTATTTCGGTCCGCTTGTCGATTTTGCACAAGCATCGGTAGGAATACTCGGTATTAAGTAGATAACCGATTGTGAATAAATCAGTTACGGCTTCTCTGTTTTAACGCTGAATTTATCTATTTGCTCCTTTTCAAAAATATTCTTTTATTTGTGCCATGAAATTATTATTTCTCTACATAATATGTGTTAATATTGTATTTTCACTTGATGAGAATTACTTTAGTAAGAAGGTCGAGGAGGATTCGGTTATTTATCAATATCGAATATTAGGTGATGATATTATGTGGAAAAACACATCTGCAATTGACCACCAATTATGGTCGAAACTCCCCGGCGGTATATATCAATTTGAAATCCGCGAATACTATCCGCAGCAAAATCGTTATAGCGAGATTATTTCTTTTACCATAGAAACGGAACGACCATTTTGGGAGCAACTAAATTTTTGGTGGCTTCATATAGTTGTTATTTTAATTTTCTTTTGGTTAATTCGTAAATACGAGTTAAAAAATAAATATATTTCGAAGCAGGCAATTCAAGAAAAGCAGCGAGCTGTTGAAACGGAACGAAGCCGCATTGCTCGCGATTTTCACGACGGCATTGGAAGTTCACTTTCACAAATATCAATTACATTGGATGTTGCAAATAAAAAGTTATCTTCCGGAGATATTACAGCAGCTCAACAAGATATTAATCTTACGGCATCAACAGTACATACCTTAATGAATGGCTTACGGGATATTATCTGGGCATTAGACCCATCAACAAATAGTTATCAGGATTTGACAGCTTTTATCCGGCACTACGCTGCCCGATTTCTTCAAACGAAAGGTATAAAATTATTTTTTGAATCTGATTCCAATAACGAAAAGCTCTTCTTTACTTCCGAATTCCGTAGAAATATTTTCTTCATAACCAAAGAAGCTCTAACGAATGTATGTAAATATTCAAAAGCCACAAAAGTTGATTTCGAAATTAAGATCAAAGGTAACGAATTCATTTTGGCGATTGCTGATAACGGTTGTGGATTCGAACATTGCATTGAAAACACGGACCCGCGAAACGGGAAAGGGCTGAATAATATGACTGCACGCGCTGAAGCTTTGGATGGAATTTTGAACATCCAATCTATTAAGGATAAAGGAACTTTTATTTCACTGAAGATTCTAAAATTAGATTCGCACATCATTTAACCACATTAAAATGTGTTTGAAATTAGTAAATATATGATATATTTTATCTATGGTGAAAACTATTAAAGTAGCAATCGTAGAAGACGATAATGTAATCCGAAACGGTATCGAGTATGTATTGAATAATACGCTGGGCTTCGAATGTGTGGGCTCGTTTAATTCGGGTGATGTAGCTCTGAAAAAATTGGCTATTGATGATGTTGATGTTGTGCTGATGGATATCAATATGCCCGGTATTTCGGGAATTGATTGTGTTAGAGAACTTCGAAAACGCAGATCCGATTTGAATATCTTAATGCTCACTGTTTACGAAACATCGGATAATATTTTTAGGTCGTTAACTGCCGGAGCCAGCGGATATGTTTTGAAAAACACACCGATGGATGAATTGTTGAAAGCAATAATAGAGCTTAACGAAGGGGGCGCCCCGATGTCCAACGAAATAGCCCGCAAAGTTATTAAAGCATTTCAAACAAAACCTGCCGAAGAAACTGAAGAATTATCGAAAAGAGAATATGAAATCGTCTCAGAATTAGCCAAAGGATTGACTTACGAAGAAATTGCAGATAAACTATTTATCAGCATCGAAACCGTCCGTTTTCATATCAAAAATATGTATAGCAAGCTCCACGTCCACTCCCGTACCCAGGCAGTGATGAAAGTATTTCAGCAGGGGAATTTGAATCATAATAATTTGTAAAGGTTTAATAGTTAATAAGGATAAATAGTATGAATAATTCAGAAATAAAAATCTACCGAAAAACGATTGCGAGCTATTTTGTTTTAGCAGTCATCATTCTGGTCTTCACGTCGTTAAATTTTTATTACAACCATTCAATTTTGAAGTTCATATTTTTTGAGGCACTGTTATTGACAGGTATTGTCCTTTGGATAATAGGGAAAACTCGAAAATATTTAGTTAGCAACATGCTTGCAATAGCAAAAACAAAAGATAGTGCCGAGGATAAATTAATCGAACAGACTATGCAGTTGCTAATTACAGCTCTTGAAGCGGCTGCGAATTCAATTATGATAACCGATAAATCTGGAAATATTCAATGGGTGAACAACGCATTCACATTGCTAAGTGGGTATTCGAAAGAAGAGGTTATAGGAAAAAATCCTCGTTTTCTGAAGTCAAATAAACTTGATCCGAAATTTTATCAAGACCTGTGGGAAACAATTCTTGCAGGGCATATTTGGAGCGGAAGATTAGAAAATCTGCGTAAAAATGGAACCTCATATATCGATGAATCGATAATCACACCTGTAACAGATAACAACAGCGAGATCACACATTTTATTGCTATAAAGCAGGATGTAACAGACAGAATTAAAACGGAAAATCAGCTCAAAGAATTAGAACAAAAGTACCGAAGTTTTTTTGAAGACGATGTTACGGGTGATTACATAACAACAACGGATGGTCAAATATTAATGTGCAACCCGGCATTCGCTGAAATGTTTAGATTTCCATCTGTGAGGGAGGCGCTGCATACAAACAGTGCAACTCTATACCGTGATGTTAATCCCTTTGCAGTATTACTCTCAAAATTGGTAAAATATAAAAAGCTTAATAATTACGAAGTCGAAATGGTCAGAAAAGATGGCTCTTTGGCTTATATCATCGCAAATTACATAGGTGTTTTCGATGAGTCGGGAATGCTTCAAGAGATTAAAGCGTATCTGATAGATGATACCCGAAGAAGAATGCTCGAAAATCAACTTATCCAAACTCAAAAGATGGACGGAATCGGAACGTTTGCGAGCGGGATTGCCCATGATTTCAATAATATATTAGGGATAATACTCGGACATGCTTCGTTAATAGAAGCACAAAATTATGATATAAAGGTGGAGGGAAAAAGTATTCAAGCTATTACTGAAGCCGCGTTACGGGGTGCGGAAGTCGTAAAACAATTGTTGACTTTTACACGGAAAACTGAGATGTATCGTGAATCTGTCCAAATAAATGATGTTGTCTCTGATGTAATGAAACTTATCGGCGAAACATTCCCCAAAACTATTAATACTATATTACATCTTGAAGAAAACTTACCCCCACTTGTTGCCGATAGAACCCAACTGCATCAGGTGCTCTTTAACCTATGCGTCAATGCGCGCGACGCAATGCCGCAAGGAGGCGAACTACATATATCAACACAACTGAGAAAAAATTCCCAAGAATATATTATACTCAAAGTAAGAGATACCGGAACCGGAATGGAAGAGAAAGTAATTAACCGGATATATGAACCCTTCTTCACCACGAAAGATCTTAATAAGGGAACCGGTTTGGGACTCTCCGTCGTATTCGGAATTATTCAGAACCATAAAGGTTTTATTGAAGTAAAAAGCAAGTTAGGTGCAGGTAGCGAATTTATTATTTCCTTACCGTTAATAAACAATGAAATTATAATTAAGAATAATGAGCTTACTGACCACACTACTCTCGTGGGAAATGAAACCATATTAGTTATTGAAGATGAACAATCATTAAGAGATTTGATGAAAGAATTTTTGATTTCAAATGGATATAAAGTTATAACTGCAACCGATGGCGAGGAGGGACTTATTGTTTATAAGCAGAATATCAGTGAAATAAAATTGGTTTTCTCAGATATTGGATTACCGAAAATCGATGGTTTGACTTTGTTTGAAAATATGAGAGCGATACTTCCGGAAGTAAAAACAATACTTACAAGCGGTTTTTTAGCGTCTAACAAAAAGTCTGAAATCATAAATGCCGGGGTGAAAGATTTTATACAAAAACCATATCACCCGGAGGAAGTTTTAAAGAAAATCAGGAAGGTACTTGATTGACATTCATCTCGTAAATCAACCTTGCACCCTCAAGCACTAACCAAGGTTCGCAGTGAATTTTAAAAGTGCTTTTTTGGCAAATGAATTTTGAGTAGCCGCCTGTCGCAAGGATATGGGCTTTTTTGCCCAATTTGTTTTCGATGCGTTTAATCATTCCCTCCATTGCATCTAATGCGCCGTACATAATGCCCGATTGCATACTTTCGACTGTGTTTTTGCCGATTACATTTTCGGGGAAGTGGAGTTCGATTTTAGGTAAACGTGCAGCACGCCTGTGCAATTCGCCGCCGGCTGTTTCTATTCCGGGCGATATCACACCTCCAAGATAATCGCCACGTGGCGAGATAACATCGAACGTGGTGGCTGTTCCAAAATCTACAACAATAGCCGGACCCCCATATTTTTTATAAGCAGCAACAGCGTTGCATAAACGGTCGGCACCCACAGCCGTCGGGTCATCGTATTTTATTTTTATCCCAAGTCTTAATGCAGCCGATACGATTACCGGTTTTACTTGAAAATACTTTTCAGCCATACGTTTAAAAATATCAGTTAAATTTGGAACAACTGATGAAATTATTACTCCCCCCATATTGATTAAAGGTAAATTAATTTGCTCGCATAATAATTTCACGATTAAAAAACATTCGTCTTCGGTTCTTGTAATTGTGCTCGAGAGCCGCCAGTGTGATATTAATTTTTCTTTATTAAATACTCCAACTACGGTATGAGTATTTCCGATATCAATAGATAGTAACATAGCATATTCTCACAATTGTTTGTTGATGGTTACATCGCCGGAAAATAATTTTATCTCGTTAGCCCCCGTTTCAAGAATTAAACTGCCGTCTGAGTCAATCCGGAGAGCTTTTCCGTGTATTTGTTTTTCAAAATAAGAAACTGATATTTCTTTTCCAAACATCTTGCATCTATTTCTCCATTCTGTCAAATATTCTTGATAATCTCTACGTATGAGTCGGAAATACATATCTTCAAACCATTTTAGTATTTCAACTAACAAAATTACTCTGTCGATTGTTTTTCCGAACTCATTCTTTAAGGAGGTAGCATTTAAATTTATTTCATCAGGAAATAATTCTTGATTAACATTCAAGCCGATACCGACGATGATACGTTTCATTTTATGAGTGGAAGTTGATTCAATCAGAATTCCGCAAGTTTTTTTTCCGTTTATCAAAATATCGTTGGGCCACTTACACTCAGCTTCTAAATTTGTAACAGCTTCAATTGCTTTTGCAACAGCGGAGGCAGTCAGCAGCGGCAGTAACCCGATTTTATTCAGCTCTGATTCAGGTTTTAAAATAATTGAAAAAGTAAGATTTTTTTCTTTCTCGCTTTCCCATTTACGGTTGAATCTACCACGACCACCGGTCTGCTCTTCAGCAATTATCACCATTCCGTTTATTGAATCAGTTTCAGGAAGTGTTTTTGCATAAGTATTGCTTGAGTTGATAGTCTCGAATGAAATAATATTTCTACCAACTACTTTGGTTGTTAAATTATTTAATATTTTATCTTTGTCGATCATAAATCAGATTGATTATACCAAAATAGGATTTGAAAAACAACGATAATTATTTTAAGCATCAAAACAATTTTTCATACATATCTGCCATTTTACGTTTCGCTATTCAGGTTTCGACACCACGTATGACAGTATGTCAGTTAGATAATTTTATATGTTGATTGAATGAAAATGCACAACATACTATAACGCATTGAAAAATAGTAAGTTAAAACAATTATAGTGTAATTACTGGATACTGGCACGATGCTTGAGTGTAATAATGTCAGAAATATAAATAACCAAAACAAATAACTATAGGAATATAAAAATGACACTAATAAAATTTTCACCATTCAGAGAAATTGAAACTCTCGAAAATCAAATCCAAAAAATATTTAATGACTTTCCACTTACACGCAGAATGAGTGGTTCTTTCATCCCCTCTATCGATTTACGCGAAGACGAAAAGAATCTGTACCTTACTGCTGAATTACCGGGCATCGAAAAAGAAGAAGTAAAAATTTCTCTTCATAATGATGTGCTTACAATTAGCGGTGAGCGGAAACGTGAAGAGAAAAAGGAAAAAGAAAATTTCTACAATCTCGAAATGTGCTACGGAACGTTCAACCGTTCGGTAACCCTCCCTGTCGAAGTGGATAACGAAAAAATTGAAGCGAATTTCAAAAATGGTATCTTGAAAATTCAAATGCCTAAATCGAATCCGAAAGATATTTCGAAGACGATAGAGATTAAGTAACAATTTGAAAAAAAGATAGAACGAACTGAGTAAGGATCGTAGTTTTACGCATCCTTACTCTTTTCTTAATTTAAAAAATAAATCCGCCAAAGGCGGAAAAGGAGAAACAAAATGGCTGGTAAAATAATTGGAATTGATTTAGGAACTACTAACTCGGTTGTTGCCGTAATGGAAGGTAACGACCCGGTTGTAATTGCGAATCCGGAAGGTTCGCGTACAACTCCGTCGGTTGTGGCATTTACAAAATCCGGTGAACGGCTTGTTGGTCA
This sequence comes from Bacteroidota bacterium, assembly GCA_030017895.1. NCBI lineage: Bacteria > Pseudomonadati > Bacteroidota > Bacteroidota bacterium. Next base: position 18,750 of record JASEGV010000030.1, read on the forward strand.
AGCGGCAAAGCGGCAAGCAGTAACAAACTCGCAAAACACGGTGTTTTCTATCAAACGGTTTATGGGACGGTTCCATAACGAAGTAAATGAGGAAATGAAACTTGTTCCATATAAAGTAATACAAGGAGATAACAATACCGCACGCATCCAGATAGACGATCGTGTATATTCGCCGCCAGAAATAAGCGCTATGGTTCTGCAAAAAATGAAACAGACTGCCGAAGATTATTTAGGACAAAAAATTACAGAGGCAGTTATTACGGTACCTGCGTATTTCAACGATGCACAGCGTCAGGCAACAAAAGAAGCTGGAGAAATTGCCGGACTGACTGTCCGACGCATTATCAACGAGCCAACGGCTGCTGCTTTAGCTTATGGACTTGATAAGAAAGCAAAAGATATGAAAATCGCAGTATTCGATTTGGGCGGAGGAACTTTCGATATTTCGATTCTTGAACTTGGTGATGGTGTGTTTGAAGTTAAATCGACAAACGGCGATACTCACCTCGGCGGAGATAACTTTGATCATCGCATCGTAGATTATCTTGCAGACGAATTCAAGAAAAATGAAAGTGTCGATTTACGCAAAGACCCGATGGCTTTGCAGCGTTTACGTGAAGCAGCCGAAAAAGCAAAAATCGAATTATCACAATTAATGCAAACCGACGTTAATCTGCCGTTCATCACCGCAACTGCCGATGGTCCCAAACACTTAAATATCAATATCACGAGAGCTAAATTTGAAACACTCGTCTCTGACCTTGTAGATAGATGCTTTCATCCTGTCGAAAGTGCTTTAAAGGATTCAGGATTATTGCCGAATCAAATCGACGAGATTATTTTGGTAGGCGGGATGACTCGTATGCCACGTATTCAACAACTTGTAAAAGATATTTTCGGTAAGGAGGGACATAAAGGAGTTAACCCGGATGAAGTCGTTGCTGTAGGAGCGGCTATCCAAGGCGGAGTTTTAAGTGGTGATGTTACCGACGTCCTTCTGCTCGATGTTACTCCACTGGCATTGGGAATTGAAACACTCGGAAATGTGATGACCGTTTTGATTCCATCTAACACCACAATCCCGACTAAGCGGAGCGAAATATTCTCGACTGCAGCCGATAGTCAAACATCCGTTGAGATTCATGTTCTGCAGGGTGAGCGTCCGATGGCAATTGATAACCGGACTTTAGGCAAGTTCCATCTCGATGGTATTCCACCGGCGCCACGCGGTGTTCCACAAGTCGAAGTTATATTTGATATAGATGCTAATGGAATGTTACACGTTGCCGCAAAAGATAAAGCAACAAGTAAAGAGCAAAGTATTAGAATTACTTCTTCGAGCGGACTGACAAAAGAAGAAATCGAGAAAATGAAAACTGATGCCCAGTCGCACGCTGCTGAAGATAAAAAACGAAAAGAAGAAATTGAAACAAAGAACCAAGCCGACAATCTTGTTTTCCAAACACGCAAGCAGATTACAGATTTGGGAGATAAAATTCCTGCTGATGTTAAATCCAAATTAGAATCGGCTACCGATGCACTCGATGCAGCAGTTAAAGCCGGCGTTCATGCTGATATTAAATCGAAAATGGAAACTTTGAACAATGTTTGGAACGAAGCTTCATCAAAGATGTATGAAAATGTAAAATCGCAGCCGGGTGCTGAAGGCTTCCAAGGCGGCCAGCAACAAGCTCAACCCGAAACCGAAGAGAAAAAAGAAAAAAGCAAGGCAGTTGAAGATGCCGATTTCGAAGTGGTTGAAGATAAGGATAAGTAGTTTGATTAGATGGAAAGGCGGAAGTTCGATTGCTTCGATTACCGCCTTTCACGATTTCCAGTCCAATGACAAACAAGAAGTTATCGAGATCCTAATAGAAAAAAAGCCGGAAAGAATTAGGAAGAACAAAAAAGCGGGAAAATTTGAATAATTATGCAATTCCAAAAATTCACAATAAAATCGCAGGAAGCTGTTCAAACTGCACAGGAGATTGCTTCAAGTTACAGCAATCAAGCCATTGAGCCCGAACACTTATTAGCGGTGCTCGTTCAAGATTCGGAAGGCGTTGTTGTTTCTGTTCTTCATAAAATTGGTACTAACTTAAACTACATCAAAATAAAAATTAATGAAGCGATTGAGAAACTTCCAAAAATTACAGGAGCTGGAGCCGGCAACCAATATATAAGTTCAACTCTTACACAACTTTTTGATTTTGCTCTAAAAGAAGCTCAGCAATTAAAAGACGACTATGTAAGTACGGAACATTTACTTTTAGGAATTTTGGAATCGAAGCAATCAACCGCAGCTAAGATTTTACAAAGTCAAGGTGTTACAAAAGAAGAAATTTACAAAGCGCTAAAAGATATACGCGGAACACAGCGTGTAACCGACCAAACTCCTGAAGAAAAATACCAGCCATTGCAACGCTTTGGTCGCGATTTAAACGAGCTTGCACAAAAAGGAAAACTCGATCCTGTGATTGGAAGGGACGAAGAAATCCGACGTGTGCTGCAAGTGCTATCGCGGCGAACCAAAAATAATCCTGTTTTAATTGGTGAGCCCGGTGTAGGAAAAACCGCAATCGCTGAAGGAATTGCAACACGCATTGTGCAAGGCGATGTTCCCGAAAGTTTAAAGTCAAAAAGAATTGTGGCGTTGGACTTAGGGGCGCTTGTAGCGGGAACAAGTTTCCGCGGTCAGTTTGAAGAACGCCTGAAAGCTGTTTTAAAAGAAGTAACTGATTCGGACGGCGAAATTATATTATTTATCGATGAACTTCATACGCTTGTAGGTGCGGGGGCGGCGCAGGGCGCTGTTGATGCGGCTAATATGTTGAAGCCGGCATTAGCAAAAGGCGATTTGCACGCAATTGGCGCTACAACTATAGATGAGTATCGCAAGCATATCGAGAAAGATGCGGCTCTTGAACGGCGCTTCCAGCCTGTGCTGATCGATGAACCGAACATCGAAGAAACAATTTCGATTTTGCGCGGACTCAAAGAGCGGTATGAAGTTCATCACGGCGTCCGGATTACTGACGGTGCCTTGATAAGTGCTGCTGAGTTGAGCCACCGGTATATCAGCGACCGCTTTTTACCCGACAAAGCAATTGATTTGATTGATGAGGCAGCTTCAAAACTTCGTATCGAAATAGATTCGTTGCCGGAAGAACTCGATGAGGTAGAACGTAAAATTAAACTATTGGAAATCGAACGCGAAGCCATTAAACGGGAGTTGATTGATTATTCTAATGAGCTGAAAAAAGGAAGCATCGAAGAAAGACTCAATCAGGTAGGAAAAGAAATTTCTGAAATAAACGCGAAGAGTTTAGAATTAAAAGCCCATTGGCAGAACGAAAAAGACCTGATTCATTCGATTCGAAAGATGAAGGAAGATATAAAAAATGCCAAGCAGGAAATCGAGATACGTGAACGCGATGGCGACTTAGCACGAGTTGCCGAGTTAAAATACGGTGTGATAAATTCGATTGAAAAAGATTTGAAAGCTACTTCGGGAAAATTACAGGAAATTCAAAAAGGGAGAAAAATGCTTCGCGAAGAAGTTGATTCGGAAGATATTGCACAGGTAGTAGCGAAGTGGACAGGAATACCTGTTACTCGCATGGTTGAAGGCGAGCGAAAAAAGTTATTGCATTTAGAAGATCGTTTGCACCAAAGAGTTGTCGGACAGCAAGAAGCGGTGCGAGCAGTGAGTGAAGCAATCCGAAGGAGTAGGGCAGGTTTGCAGGACGAGAAGAAGCCCATCGGTTCGTTCATTTTTTTAGGAACAACAGGTGTTGGAAAAACAGAACTTGCACGCGCATTGGCAGAAGTTCTTTTCAACGACGAAAACGCACTTATCCGGATAGATATGAGTGAATATATGGAAAAATTTTCTGTATCCCGTTTAATCGGTGCACCGCCGGGATATGTCGGTTACGAGGAAGGTGGTCAGCTCACTGAGGCAGTTCGCCGCAAACCTTACTCAGTTGTTCTACTCGATGAAATTGAAAAAGCACATCCAGAAGTTTTCGATGTATTGCTGCAACTGCTTGATGACGGACGGCTTACTGACAGCAAAGGGAAGACAGTTAATTTCAAGAATACGATTATAATAATGACTTCAAATATCGGAACGCCGTTGATTCAAGATAATATGCACTTATTAAATAGCGAAAAGCGCGACGAGATATTCAGTGAGTTGAAAGCCCGATTATTTGATTTGTTGCGGCAAACAATACGACCTGAATTTATGAACCGTATCGATGATATTATACTTTTTAAACCACTTTCGATTGAAGACATCCGGAGTATTGTCGATATACAACTAAAGCGGCTCGAAGCGATGATGCAAAAAAATGGAATTAAACTGATTATCGGAAATGAAGCAAAAGATTGGCTCGCAAAGTTGGGTTATGAACCAAGTTATGGTGCACGACCATTAAAACGGACAATTCAGAAATATATCGTCAACCATCTTTCCGAAAAAATTTTATCCAACGATGTTGTTGCCGGCGATACAGTTGAAGTTCGGTTGGATAAACGCGGATTGATTGAGTTTGTGAAATTGTGAGATTGAAAAGAATCAACCTCGGAACATTTTTTTATACTTAATCCGGTGAGGCCTGTCGGTTTCGATTCCTAAAATTTTCTTTCTGTGTTCTTCATACTCAGTGTAGTTACCGTCAAACCAGATAGCATTGCTATCCCCCTCGAAGGCGAGTATGTGTGTTGCTACTCGGTCGAGGAACCAACGGTCGTGAGAAATAATTACTGCACAACCGGCGAAGTTCAATAGCGCCTCTTCAAGTGCCCGAAGTGTGTTCACATCGAGATCGTTAGTTGGTTCGTCGAGTAATAAAACGTTTGCACCCGCACGTAAAACTTTTGCAAGATGCACACGGTTTCTCTCGCCGCCTGAAAGTGCGCCTGTCGGTTTTTGCTGATCTGTTCCGCTGAAGTTGAATCGTGCAACATACGCGCGAGAGTTCACTTCGCGGTTACCTAACATTATCAAGTCTTCGCCGCCGGAAATTTCCTGCCAAATTGTTTTTTGTGGATCGAGCGGACGATTTTGATCGACAAACGCAAGTTTAACTGTATCACCAAGTATGATTGTGCCGGCATCAGGTTTTTCCGGTCCGGTAATCATACGAAATAGCGTAGTTTTACCTGCACCGTTCGGGCCGATAATACCGATAATGCCACCTGCGGGCAAACTGAAGTTCAGGTCATCATAAAGAATAATATCGCCGTACGCTTTGACGACATTTTCAGCACGAATGACGATGTCCCCCAATCGTGGTCCCGGCGGAATATAAATTTCAATATCCTCATTCCGGTTTGTGTTATTTTCAGCAAACATTTTTTCGTAAGCTGCAATCCGTGCTTTGCTTTTTGCGTGGCGACCTTTGGGATTTAATCGTATCCAATCCAATTCCCGTTGCAATACTTTTTGTCTTTTAGATTCTTGTTTTTCTTCAACAGCTAACCGTGCCTTCTTTTGTTCAAGCCACGATGTGTAATTTCCTTGGAATGGAATCCCTTCGCCGCGGTCAAGTTCAAGAATCCATCCGGCAACATTATCAAGAAAATAACGATCGTGTGTAACGGCTATAACAGTTCCTTTATACTGCGAGAGATGCTGCTCAAGCCATCCAACCGATTCTGCGTCAAGGTGATTTGTAGGTTCGTCAAGCAACAAGACATCAGGTTCTTGAAGCAGGAGACGGCATAATGCAACACGTCGCCGCTCGCCCCCTGAAATAACAGAAACTAAAGTTTCACCCGGCGGGCATCGCAGTGCATCCATCGCTTGCTCAAGTTTGCTGTCGATGTCCCAAGCGCCGATATGATCGATTTTTTCCTGAAGCATCGCTTGTTTTTCAAGTAACGCATCGAAATCAACATCCGGTTCTGAAAACTTTGCATTGACAGATTCGAATTCCTTCAATAACTTGACTGACTCCTGTGCTCCTTCTTCAACAATTTCTTTCACGGTTTTATTGGGGTCCAACTCTGGTTCCTGTGAAAGGTAACCGAATGTTATTCCTTTTTGAGCAGTAATTTCTCCAAGATAATCTTTATCAACACCGGCGACGATTCGAAGAAGCGTACTTTTACCGGAACCGTTCAAGCCTAACACACCGATCTTCGCACCATAAAAGAAGGATAGATATATATCCTTCAACACTTGCTTGTTCGGTTTGTGAACCTTGCCAACACCGATCATCGAAAAAATTATTTTATTATCAGTCATAGAAAATTTTAATATTGTAAATGGATTAAATAAAAAAGGTCGAAAAAAATTTCGACCTAATTATTGTCGGGGTGAGAGGATTCGAACCTCCGACTTCTTGGTCCCAAACCAAGCGCTCTAACCGGGCTAAGCCACACCCCGTGAATGAAAAACTTTATTTTGCATTAAAAATATACAAAAATATCAGATAACTTGCAATTTGTTGAAAATACAATTAATTTTAGTCGAAATATTTCCCACATAATTATATAATATGAAACATACTACAATACTTTTTGTTGATGACGACCCCGATATTCGCCGGGCTGTATCCGATGGTTTAACTGAAAAAGGTTACAAAGTTATTACTGCCGATGGCGGTTTAACAGCCCTGAATTTACTTGAAACAATTATACCAAATTTAATTATCACCGATCTAAGAATGGAACCGATGAACGGTTTCGATTTTTATCAAACGGTTAAAAACAATAAGAAATTTCAAGATATTCCTTGCTTCTTCCTGACAGCGATTAGCGACCCACTCGCCGAAAAATACAGCCATGATTTAGGAGTTGACTCGTATCTAATTAAACCGATTGACCTTGATGAGTTGGACTTAGTAATCCGTACAAAATTAAAAATTTAGAGAGAATGAAATGCAAATTTTCAAAAATAAATTGTTTGAAAAGATAAAAACTTTTGTAAATAAGTACCCGTTAATTATAGCAGCAGTCATAATTTATGCCTATTATCTGCTTACCTCTGTAAATTATTTTCAGAACCATAATACAAAAAAAGGGTTTCTTGATTATGTTTTACAGTTCGATTCATTATTTTTTATGTGGTTAGCCACAGCGGCTTATGTGCAAATTCAAAAACTACGCACAGACAAACATAGTAACACTATGCGGAACTTTCAATTGGAGAAGCAGTTGGAATTTCAACAAATCCATACAAAAGTAGTAAACGAAATTTCTGCTCTGTTGCAAGACAATGTGAATAATCCGCTTGCTGTTATTTCGATTACTACAAAAGAAATTCGCAGGAAGTTCGAATCGGATACAGAAATAATCCGCTGGCTCGACCGAATTGATTCTTCAATGCAAAGAATTCATAATACAATACGCGATATTCAACTCTACGAAACTCAAAAACTACTTGAAGAATCAAACACGAACTTATCAAATACGGAAAAGTAAATTGTTTCCATTTTTTAAAAATGTAAACATGCTGATTTTCTTTCTTTTATGTTGCTTCTTCACTCAAACAATTTTCCCACAACAAAAACATATTTTACTTTCTGAAAATTGTAAAACCGATCTGCAAAACAATGCTAAATTGAAAGTCGGGTTTGTATTGAGCGGTGGCGGTGCACGAAGTTTGGCACAAATCGGTGTTCTCAAAGTTTTTGAAAAGTATAATATTCCTATCAACTTGATTGTCGGCAACAGTATGGGATCGATAGTCGGCGGGTTATACTCTGCCGGCTATTCTGCTGCTGATTTGGAAAGTATCGTCATCTCTACCAATTGGTCAGAAATCCTTTCGCTTACCGACGAAACGAAAAGAACCGAACTTTTTATCGATCAAAAGCAGTCAAAAGACAGGGGCTTCTTAATTATCCGGTTCAACGGACTCGAACCTATTATTCCATCTGCGGTTTCCGGTGGGCAAAGGGTTACAAATTTTTTGAACAAACTTGCTCTCCAAGCTCTTTATCATCCGCAACCGAGTTTTGACGATTTAAAAATCCCGTTTCGAGCTGTTGCCGCCGATGTAATATCGGGCAAGCGTTTCATTTTTAAAAAAGGTTCCCTCTCTGAAGCGATGCGTGCAAGCGTGGGTGTACCGTTGATGTTTTATCCGTTGGAAAAAGATTCACTGGCGTTGATAGACGGAGGAGTTGTTACTAATATTCCTGTTGATGTTGCAAAAGATGAGAACTGCAACGTTGTTCTCGTGGTGAACTCAACCAGCGAATTAATAAATTTAGAGAAACACGCCGCACCATGGGAGGTTGCCGATCAAATAATTACGATTATGATGCAAAACTCCAATCAGGAACAAATGGCGTTGGCTGATATAGTACTCAAACCGGAAATCGGAAATCAATTATCATCCGATTTTAGCGACGTAAAATATCTGATAAAAGCGGGAGAGGAAATAGCTGAAAATAATATCCAATCAATTCTATCTTTAATCGACGCAAAAAATACCACCAATAATCATGATGAAGGATTGGTATTCACTAACGTATTGTTCCATTTTGCGGGCGATTCAATACCGGAAGAAATTAAAAAAGAAATCATAGAGAGTAAAAACATCGGGAAAGTTACGCAAAAGGAATTATTGGAAGATATTAACATTATTTCTTCCTTAAAAATATTTCAAGATGTTCATGTCGATATTGTTGATGATTCTATGTTTCATCATATTACTTACCAAACAAAATATTATCCATTTGTAAAAAAAATAATATATTCCGGTAACGTAAAATTTGAAAACACGGAAATTGATTCCACCTTTTCCGGATTATTGGGCGAGCGTTTCAATACCGGGAAATATAATTTAGCCCGCGAACAACTTCTTCAAAAATATAGATCAAAAGGGTTAAGTCTCGCCCGAATTGATTCGATGAAATTAGACCGTGAAAATGAATTATTATCATTCATAATTAATGAAGGGGTTATTAAACAAATACAATTTATAGGTAATGATCATACGGCAGAATATGTTTTACGAAGGGAGTTCCCTCTTAAAAAGGAAGACGCATTTCAAATAAACGCAGCGGAACGGGGAATTTCTAATTTGAGCAGTCTTGGTTTGTTCGAGTATGTTTTACTGGAAATTCAAAACGATGAAAACCGTAAACCTATCGTTGTAGTTAAAGTGAAGGAAAGATCAACCGATATCATAAAATTGGGAGTAAATGCAAACGATGAACGCGGGTTAATTTTTAATATCGATTTACGTGATGCTAACTTTCGGGGGCACGGTGAAGAACTTGGGATTAATTTTTTAGTCAGTAGCCGCATCAGAGTTGCCGAATTTGAGTATAAAATAAGGAGAATTTTCCACAGTTATTTGACTTTTAATTTTAAATTTTATCATAATTTACAAGATATTTTTACATATCAGGACGAACTCATTCCTCCTTCAACAGATTGGAAACGTGTACAATTTGGTGAATATCGTTTTATCAAATACGGCGGTTCGCTGAGCTTCGGTACTCAACTCGAACGGCTCGGAAATATGATGTTAGAGTATAGGCGAGAGATACACGAAGTAACGGAAATCAAACGTGGGGGTGTTTATCCCGAAAAATATCCCATTTCAATATTCAAAGTTGCAACAGCCATAGATTCAAAAAATCGGATGCCATTTCCAACAGAAGGAATGTATCTTTCGATTGCTTATGAGTCGGCAATCAAAGAATTCGGAAGTAAATTTTCGTTTACAAAGTTAACATTGACGTTTGAAAATTACTATACTCTTTTTTCGAATCATACATTTCGACCAAAATTATTTTTTGGAGTAGCTGATGCGACTCTTCCGCTTACCGAACAGTATTCGTTGGGAGGAATGAATTCATTTTTTGGTTTGAGGGAGTACGACAGTCGCGGCAGACAAATTTTGCTTTTTAGCGGCGAGTATCGTCTCCGTTTTCCATTTAAATTTATTTACGATACATTCATTTCATTCAGGTATGATATGGGAATGATATCAAGTCTACCACAAGAAATTAAGCTTGTCAACATGCGGCACGCAACCGGTTTTCAATTAGGCTTCGATTCTCCCATCGGTCCGGTATCAGCCGCAGTAGGCAGAAGTTTTTATCTCCCTGCAAAAATAAAATCGCCGCTTTCCAAAGGTCCTTGGCTTCTCTACTTTTCAATCGGAATTGATATATGACTTTTTTAAATCCATTAGTTTTGTTCGGTTTAATCGGGGCTGCAATTCCTCTCATCATTCATTTACTAAATCTACGAAAACTCCGAACGATTGAATTCAGCACGCTGACTTTCTTAAAAGAACTTCAGCAAACTAAAATCCGCCGGCTTAAATTAAAGCAAATTTTACTTTTAATTATTCGTACGTTGATGGTGATTTTAATCGTATTAGCTTTTTCGCGTCCGGCGCTGCGAGGGACTATCTTAGGAGGTATCGGCGCACACTCGTTATCGACTGTGCTAATAATTTTAGACGACTCGTTCAGCATGATGCCGCAAGATGAAGAGGGGGAACTCTTCAAACAGTCGAAGGAATCAGCTTTAAAAATTTTGGATTTGATGAAAGAAGGCGATGAAATTTACATAATTAAACTATCAAATCCAGAATCGGGTGAGTTAGTCCCTTCGAACGATATTGCTATGGTAAAAACAGCGATTCGAGAGAGCCAAATTTCACAAATTCGAAATCCTATTGAACCGGCTCTCCGCCTTGCGTCAAAAATTTTGAGTAAATCGAAAAATGCAAACAAAGAAATTTACATCATCAGCGATTTTCAGAAAACACTATTCGAGCATCCGGATAAATTGTTAAATCAAACCGCTTCGCTATTTGACGAAGATACGAAATTCTTTTTAATCGAGGTTGGGAAGAAAGAAATTCAAAATGTTGGAATCGATTCCATAATTGTGCTAACCAAAATATTTGAAAAAAACAAACCGGTTAATCTTACAGCTGTAATTAAAAATTACGGCAGCATCGAATTAAAAAATGTTGTTGCAAGTTTATATTTCGACGGAGTGAGAGTTGCACAAAGCAGTCTCGACTTAGGTGGAATGGGCACTGCAACGGCTAATTTTTCGGCAGTACCAAAACGGACAGGTTTTTTAAAGGGATATGTTGAATTAGAGACCGATGCTTTAGAATTTGATAACAGAAGATTTTTTACAATCAATGTTCCTGAGAAAATTAGCATCACATTTATCTCGAATCCCGACGAGTCCCGATTTGTGAAGTTAGCTTTAACTGCAACTGCCACCGAATATTCTAATTTACTTTTCGAGATTAACGAATTTCTGCCCTCTCGCTTTCCGGTAGTAGATTTGAAAAAAACGGATGTTTTAGTTATATCGAATTTCACAAATATTTCACAATCGGATGTTCAACGTATCAAATTATTTGTTGAACAGAGAAAAGGGTTAATTTTATTTGCACCTGAAAATGCTCAATTACAGAATTTTAACGGACTGTTATCAGCTTTGAATATTCCATTAGTCGAAAGTATCGGAACGGCTAATTTTACATTCAAGGAATTGGATTTTGACCATCCGATTTTCGATGGCATGTTTACGAAGGATAAGAAAGAAAAAGAAAGACGACTCGATTCACCCGAAATTTATACATTTGCTAAACGCCCGACAGGCAGAGAGGGGCATTCGATTATCTCGATGAGTAATGGAAATCCATTCCTTACGGAACACAAGTTCGGTAACGGAACTGTAATATTATATTCCATTTCTCCAAAACTGTCCTGGTCGAATTTTCCACTTAAAGGAATTTTTGCGCCAATCATTTATCGTTCTGTGCATTATACTGCTGCCAACGAAAAGCTTGGTGAGTCTGTAATCGTCGGAAAAGAAATCAGCATAAAATTAAGCGGTAATAAAACTGCGTCCGTAAAATGGAAATTAATTGCCCCGGATGCGAGCGAAGAAATTATCAGCACGTTACAAAAAACAGGTGGCGGCAGCGATGTTTTGCACTTAGGGAAACTTATAAAATCGGGTATATACGAGTTAACACCCGGCGCCAGCACCGAAGCTTTGCTTGCTGTAAATGTTGATAAAGCAGAATCGGATTTGAGAAAGATTCCCAAAGAAGAAATGTCGGGATATTTTCAACGGTACAATATTCAGGAATCGAATATTGTTTCAATCACTACTAACGAGAAAATTCAGGAGACGGTATTGGCAACCCGATTTGGTGTGGAGCTTTGGAAATATGCTGTCATCTTCGTGTTATTCCTCGCACTTCTCGAAATGTTTATTGCTTACGATCGTAGAAAAGAAAAGTAATGATGAACATAAATTTTACCAGCGAAAAAGAAAAATCGATAGTGGTAGGTATTAAACTTCCAAGTCTAACGCGTCAGCATGTTAATGATTACTTGGATGAACTTGTTCTACTCGCCGATACGGCGGGCAGCGAGGTTGTGCACCGTATAGTGCAGGAGCGGGTTAGAATTGAAGCATCGACTTTTATCGGAGCAGGAAAGGCAGAGGAGATTGCAGAATTAGTTAAAGAGGAGAATATTAATTTAGTGATTTTCGACGACGACCTTTCGCGAACACAGGTTCGGAATCTTGAAAAAATTATTAACTGTAAAATTGTTGATAGAAGCGGTTTGATACTTGATATTTTTGCTTCGAGGGCGAAGTCGAAAGAAGCGATGACACAAGTTGAGTTAGCCCAATTGCAATACACCATCACACGGTTAACACGAATGTGGACTCACCTCTCGAAACAATACGGAGGCATAGGCACTAAAGGTCCCGGTGAAACCCAAATCGAAACCGACCGTCGTGCAATACGTAAGAGGATACAATTATTAAAAGAAAAACTTACTCAAATTGATAAAGAGCGTGAAATACAACGGAAAGGCAGAAAAGATTTTACACGTATCGCACTTATCGGTTACACGAATGCAGGAAAATCGACTTTGATGAATGGACTCGCTGATGCAGATGTGTTTGTTGAAGACAGGTTGTTTGCAACACTCGATACTACTGTTCGCATAATGCAGCTTCCTCATTCTCAAAAAGTTTTACTTTCCGATACTGTTGGTTTTATACGGAAGCTGCCTCCCAACCTGATTGCTTCGTTCAAAAGTACGCTTGCTGAAGTTGTTGAAGCTGATATTCTTCTACATGTAGTGGATGTGAGCCATCCCCTTTTTGAAGAGCATATACAAACAGTAATCTCTACTATCGAAGAGTTAGAAGCGGAATCAAAAACAACAATTTTGGTTTTTAATAAAATTGATGCCCTTATCGATCGAACAATTTTGAATGAGTTAACCAAAAAGTTCGTCGGTTCAATTGCTGTTTCCGCATTAAGAGGAATTAATATTCCGGCGCTGAAAGAAAAATTGTTCAGTTATGTATCAGAAGAATTTATTGAACGGGTTGTCGAAACTGATCATTTAAATTATAAAGTCATCTCTAAACTTCACGATATCGGTGAAATATTAGAAAAGAAGTTTGGTAATAAAAAAGTTTCAATCAAAATACGGTTCAATAAAAAGCGTTTGGGCGACTTCGAAAAACTACTTGCAAAAATAAAATCATAAATCATAAATCCCCGCCCGACCGGCGGGAATGTAAAATCATCATTAAACATATGCCGAAACGCATCATCACCGCTAATTGCAAAGCATATAAATTTTCTTGCTTCCGATTCGTTAATTTAAAAATCCGTTCTTCTCTTTGGAAAAAACAGTTGTAATGCTTAATATAAATAATCAAAAACAAAATTTAAAAGGAAAAATTATGAAAACACAATTGGCTCAATTAGTTTCGATGGTTCTAATTACGATGTTAATTGCCACCTCAGTTGTGGCGCAGGAGAGTTTTAAATTAGAATATAAATTCGAAAAAGGGGAAACATATCGTTACAAAGATGTTACATCGGGTAAGATGACGCAGGAAATGATGGGGAAAGAAATGAAGATGAGCAGTGAGGGGGAAAAAGTGGTAAAATTTATTGTCGATGATGTATCCAAAACCGGAGATTTTACAATTACGACATCTACCGATTCGATGAAAATTTTCAGCAGTACACCTATGGGCGATACAACAATTTATCCGAAAGAATTATTGGATAAATGTACTGTTGCAATTTTTTCGAAAAAAGGGAAAAAACTTTCTGAAAATGTGATTGACTCTATTAAACAGTCCAGCAGACTGGCGGGTATGGCATCGGTTGAACCAATTAAATTTCCTATTCTTCCAGATGACGCAATCGCTATCGGAAAGACTTGGAATTCTTTAACTGTTGATACAGTCGATCGTATGGGTGGAAAAGTATTAACTACTACTGATATCGAATTTACACTTGTTGGAAAAGAGGAAAAACTTAATTACGACTGTTTAAAAATTACATTCAAAGGAAAAACCGAAATCGAAGGGAAGGCATCTGTTCAAGGTATGGAATTGATGATTGAAGGTTCAGGAAAAATGAACGGCAGTTTCTATTTTGATCCAAAATTTGGAATAGTCGTTTTTGAAGAGACAGAAATTGATTCTGAAATGACAATGGCAACTACCGGCGAGCAAGCAATGCTTATACCGATTACACAATTTGCTAAGAATATACGCACGTTGGTGAAGTAATAAAAAGGAGCTTTATTGTCGTGTGGTTATATGCAGTTATCTCTTAAGATTCCCTGATTTATTGTTTCTTCACAACTAATTTGCCGGCTAAGTAACCCATAGGAATATAAGCTCCCGCTAAGTCCAAAATAGTAAACCAGATAGGCGAAGGAAGCATGAAAGTATTGGCGATACCTCCAATAAGGAAAAAGAGACCAATTGCCAATGCAAATTTCATTTTATGGTTTACGGCATTTATTGCAGCCAGAAAAGCACCTGCAAATGTCCCCAGAGCATGAGCTAAAAATGGCAAAATAAAATGTTCGGGTTGGAACAAATGCATAGATGCTTTCAACCCTTCCATTGTGGTAACATCGGCTCCATCGGGAGGTGGAATAATTGAGCCGCTTATCATGATGATTCCCATATTCACAGCACTTCCGAGTATAATACCGATTACGATTGCTAAAATGTTTCTAATGATTTTTTTCATATTATTTGTCTTGTTTTTATTTCTTGTCCAGCATTGAAGCCATACATATCAATAATTTTTGCCTTAGGATAATTAATGTTTGTTTTCTTGGTAAAAGTTATGGATAAAACCCAATGAGATATTATTTACTTTTCTGAAACCACATTGTCCTTTCGAAATAGCTCGGAAAGTATCACAGAAATAAGTGTCAAATGCTGGAATGAATCCAAAAACTCCAAGTAAGACCTTTGTTATCAAAGTTAAATCTTTATTGCCATTTAGAATAAGTCGTTCTTTAATCTCTTTATATATGCGAAGATGCTTAACACTATGCTGTAATAAAAAACTTGAACCACGAAACATTCCCCATCTTGCTAAGTAAAAGCCAAGCACTAAACAGCTTTTTTCAACGTCTTTATTCAAGTCGTTTGTTGTCCGAAAGTAATTATTGTAATAATCAAACGAAGTATACCTGTCGTCTGGTTTTGATTTAGATTTAAAATCTTCTATTATCGATTCTATTTGTTTTTTAGGTTGTGTTTGTCTTTTTTAGAATTCTTACTAACGTCAAACCGTAGTGTATTTAGGTCAAGTAGAACCGATTGCAAGTTCTTCATTAGTCAGTTTAAATTTAGAAATTTGTTTTCTAATTCTTGCCACTAATTTAAGTTTCCTTTTTTGATCAAGAAAAAGATATTCTTTTGGTGGCTGATATTGAATTTTGTTTATAACTTATCTATAATCCCGTTAGCACCGGAAATTATTTTTGTCCCGAAAAATGGGGAATTGCAGTTAACGTATGCAACAAAAATGCTGTTCCGCTTGACACGATGATAGACCAATTTCTTTATGTGGCAAGCGGGATGGTTCATTTTTACATTTTTGTTGCTGTTATCTGAAGTTGCGTCTCTATGGCTATTCATATTTCTTTAAGCAACATTTCTTAAATTTTAAACCACTACCACACGGACAAGGATCATTGCGTGCTACTGTGGGCTTGTCTATGATCGTCATTGTGTTAGGAGAAAGGAGCCGCTCCACATCGGAGAAGTCTTCAGGCTTATTTGGTTCTATTCCTACAATAACTTTCCAACCGTGTTTATTACAGAGCGCCATTACCTCTTCAGCTTTTTCCATTGTCTGAACACGAGCTACGGCTGGTCGTTTCTCACTCCCTAATTTTGCCATAATTTTTCCTACTCAATTATTTCTCATCTACTTACATGCTTTCATGGTAGATATATCTGAGACGCAATTTCAGATAACGTTTGCGGCTATGCGAAGTTGCCCGAAGCGTAGCGTAGGGCAATTTGGGAGAGGGCGGTACTCCGCCCGAACCGCATAGCCGCTGTTGTGTGATGTGCTTGGAAATATTCATTCATTATGACCCTCATCTGACTCTTATAATTACTTTTCCTTGTGCATGTTTCTCTTTAGGGCAGTTCCAAAAATTCAAATATAAGTTTAGTGTTATAGATTTTATCGTC
>JASEGV010000031.1 GCA_030017895.1 Bacteroidota bacterium
AAATCATCCAAACCCATTTAATCCTGTAACAATCATCAATTATCAATTGCCAATTAACAATTATACAACGCTAAAAGTTTACGATGTTTTAGGTCGTGAAGTAGCTACTCTTGTTGATGAGTTTAAAGAAGCTGGGTATTACAATGTCGAATTTCGTCCCGCAAAAGCGGGATCGAATTACGAACTTTCGAGCGGTGTATACTTCTATAGACTTGTAGTGAACGCAGTCGGACCATTACAGTCTGGTAGTTTTGTAATGACAAAGAAAATGCTGTTGGCGAGGTAAAAACCGAACTCACATCAAATCAATTTTCAATTTTATTTCCCCTTCTTTTTCAAAAAGAGAAGGGGATTTTTGTTTATTCCAGAAAATTCATGATGAGTGATTAGTTTCTATTAAACCCGTTAGATATTAACAATTTTTTGATACACTTAACCTTACTAAGAAAATTATCTAACGGGTTAAACTTTTTCCTAATGAATTTTTAGGGTTTATATAGAAGATAGTGGTAGAACCCGCACAGAAATCGCAAACATATTATCCGAAAACGAATTTAATTTTTCGAAATTAAATATAGAAAAAATTGATACAAAAACTTCAGTCCTTCAATTACATTACTGCGATAAACATCCATCCCATCATCGCTTTTTATCTGAACTTTGGAGAACTCCCGGTATAATCGAAATAACTAATCTCATATAGGAGGTTCGCTTACCTTTTTACCAAAGATATAAAGAACCAAAACCAAAATTGCTATCCCAATTGCAATTGAAATATAAGGTGATAAACCGAATGCTGTCGGTATGTCGCCAACTAACATTCCGACAACAGCTACGATGATTGCGTAAGGAAGCTGCGTGCGAACGTGGTCAATATGATCGCAAGCCGAAGCCATCGAACTCATTATTGTAGTATCTGAAATCGGCGAGCAATGATCGCCAAAGACTGCCCCCGCCAACACCGAGCTGATATTGCCGTGCAAAATAAGCTGTATGGTTTCGGCACTCAACCCGGCATCAACCGACAAATTATAACCGAGTGGAATAACGAGGGGCATCATTATAGCCATTGTTCCCCAACTTGTGCCAGTTGCAAAACTGATAATTGCTGCAATCAAAAAAGTCAACACCGGTAAAAAATGAGGTTCAACAGCACCGCGCAAAGTTTGCACCAGATAGTTAGCTGTGTGCAATTCTTCAGTAACAGAACCAATCGACCAAGCCAACACAAGAATCAGAATTGCTAACAGCATCGACTTGATTCCGTTGAACCATGCTTCTACCGAATGTTTGAGACTTAAAATTCTTTGAAATACTGTAAGAATAATTGCAATAAACCCTCCGCTGAATGATGCCCAAAGCAGCGAAGAATATGAATCCGATTTACTTATAATATCACCTATCGAATAGTCTCTAATACCGTTTTCCAGCAAAGCTTGTACACCGGTGAAATATAATCCGCCGAGAGCAACAACAATCACAGAGAATATAGGAATTAAACCATTGTACCAACGGATTTTGTTTGAATCAATTTCGTTTCCTGCAAGGTCGGTTAAATTTGCTGCCGGCTCAGCTCCATCGCGTAATACTTTAGCTTCGAAACGGGCGCGCCTTTCGGCTTTAAGCATCGAACCGAAATCACGATTCGTAAGTGCAACCAATAAAACAAATACCAATGTTAAAATCGGATAAAACCGGTATGGAATTGTACTAATAAAAACAGAATATGCATCTTCCGGATAACCGATACTTTTAAGCCCCTGTTCGATTAATCCTACTTCGTAACCAATCCAAGTTGATATGATGAACACACTTGCAACTGTTGCAGCTCCCGCATCTACTATGTAGGAAAGTTTTTCCCTTGAAACCTTGAGCTTATCTGTAATCGGTCGCATCAGATTGCCACGAATTAGAACATTGGCATAATCGTCAAAGAAAAATAAAAACGATAAAGCCCAGGTTGCAATCTGTCCGCGTTTCGGTGTTTTTGCAAATTTTATTACTAAGTTTGCAATCCCTAAACTTCCGCCGTTCCTCGAAATTACTCCTACCATTCCACCAAATAACAAGCTGAAAACAATAATCTGCACATGACTTGTAGTTGCAATGGAATTAATAACAAAGTGGTCAACAACTCGTAGTACCCCACCAAAAATATCATAATTAAAAATTAATACAGAACCTAACCAAACACCAGCAAACAAAGAAATAACAACTTCACGAACTAACAATGCTAAAATAATTGCGAGGAGTGGAGGTAAAATGCTAAGAATCCCGGGAATCGAACGGAGTGGTTTTGAAACTATGATTTCGTTGTATTGCAATTTAATTTCTTCAACACCTGAATAGTTAACAGCAGCATTTTCGACTATTAATTTTCCGTTTTGAAATTTTTGTTTTATTGGAGTGAGTTTCCCTTTTTCGGAGGTGAAAATATTTTGAAGATAAACTGAATCAGAAAAGCTCTCAACAACATTACCCGATTTGTTAAGGACAGTAATTTCTAATTTAAAAGGAATTTCTTTTAAAACGACAGGTGGAAGCGAAATCTCGAATCTCTCAATCTTTCCATTCGATTGGGAATGGCTATCAATAAATAAGATTGCAATAAATGTGATTAATAAGAAGAATCGAAAGAAAGCAGTCATGATACCTCAAAAGAAGTTGCAGAATGATTTTAAGTCAATTTGAAACATTATTTTCATAAAACAATTATATCTTTTGTTCTTGATTACGTTCGCGATAAAGTTGTCCCACGATTCCACCGATTATAAATACAATACTTGAGTAATAGATCCAAATTAAAAGTACAAACAAAAAAGCGTATGTACCATATAGAATGCTTAACGAGTGAAACGTTTCAAGATACCATGCAAATAACTTGGCTGCTGATAGCCAAAGAATCGTTGCAGTAATTGAAGATATTATTGCAGTTCTCCAGGATATAGCCACATCAGGGATGAACCGATAAACAATTAAAAACATTATGAATGCAAGCACAACAGTTAACAAAAAAGGAAGAGCCTCGTCGAAAAGCATGAATTCAAACCCAGAAAATCCTGGTATGGTGTGCATTAAAGTCGTTAACAGAGAGTATATCCAAGTTGAAACAATTATCACCAGAAATAAAACACCCACAACCAACACCCAAAGAAAATCTTCTAAAATTGTTAATATCATAAGTTTTGAAGATTTGATTTTGTAAACCCTGTTCAAAGCAGTTCGCATCGAACTGAAAAGTGAGGTCGCAGTCCAAGTTAGGATGGCAATACCGGCAATACCGAATGAAGTCCGATACTCGATGATGTCTTTTATGATTGTTTGTATCGAGTTTTTAATATTTTGTGCATAGGGTTGATTAGGGAATGCGGCGGCTAAAATTTCTTGAATTTTTTGTACACCTAACTCGGATGAATTTAATACAATTCCGAACAACGAGGTAAATAATAATAATATCGGAATCAAACAAAGTACGCCATTAAAGGAAATCCCGGAAGCAAGGAACAATAGCTCATCGTCAAATAAATGTCTGAAAAAGTTTTTGATATAATACTCAGTCGAGTCAAAAGTATTTTTAAATGCAGTATTTATATTCCGTTTCATCTTTTGTTCTATAAAACTTCTAAAGCAGCGTATTTTAACATTAATTGTTTACGACCTGCATTTTCAAAATCGATAACAGCTCTTGTTTCATCACCGTTTCCGTTTAACTGCAGGATTCTTCCCTTCCCGAAAGTAGAATGCCTAACAACGCTGCCGACGTGCAATTCTTCAGCAACTTGCGATTGCGATTCATAGTTTCGGAAGTGTTGAACAACTATCTTTTTTTCGCTGTAGTTTTTGGGTCTCTTGAAAGGAACTTGCGATTTAGTAGGTCTATCAAAAAAATCCAGTTCTTTATTAAAACCTGATTCTTTACGAAGAGGACCATTCTCATATATGTATAAATCGTCCTTTATTTCTTTCATAAACCGGGATGGATTCGGATATGTTAATTCACCCATTCGATAGCGGGAGTAGGCATAACTCAAATATAATTTCCGCATACAGCGTGTCATCCCAACGTAAAACAGGCGTCGTTCTTCTTCAACTTCGTTTGTACTTTGTATAGCTTGAAAGATTGGGAACAAACCTTCTTCTAAACCCATAATAAAAACAACATCATACTCCAATCCTTTTGCGCTATGAACAGTCATCAAAGTAACAGCATTACGTTTATCGTCTAATCGATCTACATCAGCAACGAGTGATACTTCTTGCAGAAAAGCTTCCAGTCCTCCGTTTATATTTTTTTCAGAAAACTCGGTTATCGCCGATAGCAACTCGTGAACGTTTTCCATTCGCGATAACGTTTCCACCGTTCCTTCTTCCTTAAATTCTTTTAAGATACCGATATCATCTACAAGAGAACGGGATAATTCGCTAGCCGACAAAATTGTTTTAAGACCAATAAATTTTTGGATGAGTTTGCGAAACTGTTTTAATTTTTCTATCGTATTTTTTGAAATCCCCTTTGCTTCAGTTGAGAAATCGACTGCCTCGAAAAATGAGCATTTGCATTCTTCTGCAACAGCTTTGAGATGATTTACGGTTACATCCCCGATTCCGCGAGCCGGATAATTCACTATCCTTTGAAAGCTGATATCATCTTTCGGATTTACAATCAACCGTAGGTAGGCAATTATATCCTTAATTTCTTTTCGCTTATAAAACTCGATACCACCTATAATCAGATATGGAATCCCACTGCGTCGTAGGGCATCTTCAATTGAACGGGATTGAGCATTAGTACGGTAGAGAATGGCAATGTTCAGAAAATCTATTTTGTATTTTAATATCGCTTTTTTAATGTTTGCCGCTACCTTTTCGCTTTCGTCGGTGTCGCTCTGGCAACTTAAAACAGATATCGGCTCGCCTTTTGGATTATCAGTCCACAAAGTTTTTTCGATACGGTTTACATTGTTTTTGATTACCTGATCGGCGGCTGTTAAAATAGTTTGTGTTGAGCGATAATTTTGTTCAAGATGGAAAATTTTGGCTTCCGGAAAATCTTTCTCAAAGTCCAAAATATTCCTGATATCTGCGCCTCGAAAACCATATATACTCTGAGCATCATCGCCGACTATGCAGATGTTTTTGTACTTCCCAGCTACCATCTTTATCAATTTATACTGAGCACGGTTTGTATCCTGATATTCATCCACCAAAACAAATTTGAATCTATCCTGATACTTAGAAAGAATTTTGGAATGTCTTTCGAATAACTCAATCGGTTTTAGAAGCAGGTCATCGAAATCCATAGCATTATTTTGCTTCAGCCGTTTTTGATACTCCTTAAAAATCAGGGCTGTCTTTTCCTCAAAAATATCTTTGGCTAATATTTCGAATTGATCGGGAGATACGAGTTTATTTTTAGCAGAACTTATTCGTGCTCGGATAGCATTAGGTTTAAAGGCTTGCGCGGAAATCTCAAGGTCGTGCTGAATATTTTTTATCAATCCTAAACTATCGTCTGTATCATAGATAGAAAAATTTTTTCCATAACCGATATGCTCGCTTTCGTATCGAAGTAAGCGTGCAAACATTGAATGGAAAGTACCAATCCAAGCACTTCCACTTTTATCGCCGACAAGTGAAACGATTCGTTTTTTCATTTCATCTGCAGCTTTATTTGTAAACGTAAGAACTAAAAGTTGATACGGCGGAACACCGATGCTTAACAGGTAAGCTACCCGGTATGTAAGAACTCTCGTTTTGCCGCTTCCGGCTCCCGCAACTATCATAACAGGCCCTTCGACCTGTTTTGCGGCATTTTGTTGCACGGAATTTAATTGATTAATAAATGACATGAAATAAGTGATAAATAAAATTTTGATCCCACAAACCGCTGCTCAAGTAAGTTGAGTGAAAACTTGTCCGCTAAAGTATTATTGCACCTTCGAGACGAAGCAAAAATTCTTTTGTTTTAACTCCGGCTGCATACCCAATCAGTGAGCCATCGGAACCGATAACCCTATGACAAGGCACCACAATAGGAACCGGGTTGGCGCCGTTAGCGCGACCGACTGCCTGGAAACCTTTCGGGACGCCTACTTTTTTTGCAAGTTGCCGGTACGATATTGTTGTACCATAAGGTATCTTACTCAATTCTTTCCATACACGAGATTGAAATGGGGTCCCTAATAAATCAAGTGGAAATGTGAATTGTACTAATTTCCCGTTTAAATACCTGTTTATCTGCTCGATATACTCTTTGTTTCTCGATTTGTTTTCTAACACTGCATCAATTTCGAAATGTGTATTCAACCAATTAAAAAAATCTTTTTTCGTTTCCTTTGGGATACTAACGCGGCACAAACCTTCGTCGGTTGAAGCTATATAGATATGACCAATGCGAGAATCGAAGGAAGTACAATAGACTTTACCATTTTCTTTCGGAGTTTCTTTCACTGATCTCATAAATGTTTTTTCCGTACTCGGATTCACAACAGTAAACTTCATCTATTTTTTTTGCTAACGATTAAGGAAATAAATTCGAATTGCAACTTTAAATTTTATACAATTTAAACTTCCAATAAATTGCCGTTAATTATAATCATAAATGAAAATAGATGCAAGAGTTTTTTCACTTTTTTAGAAATAAATTTTTCCAAAAAATATTTTATTGATGTTTTTTATAAATTTATGAAACGTTGTGAAACTCACTTAAATATTTCCTTAAAGTGTCTTTGCTAATTGATTAAAAAAATGCACGAACTTCACCCCGCATCTGATGATTAGTTTTCAAATTAGCTTCTTTTCTGCCATCGTAATAGATGGAAGTTTGTATAAAACTTGTAACTCTGTACTCAACAGCCAATCTCCAAAGCCAGGTTTTTCCCAGAACACGTCCTGCCGTCAACTCAAAAGGAATGTTTTGAGTTGCCCCGATAATTTGAACTTCCTCTCTGTTAAATTCAAAACGAGCCAATCCCCGGTCTTTAATTGAATAAATAATGCGCATACCTTGTGTGTTAATATCAGCGGTTGTGATATGTGTTGTAGATTTATTCTCTGCTTTTCCTAAACCAATTTTAAATCCAAATTCAAATCTTGGTTCAGGACGATACATCCAATCGGATATAACAAAATTACTTCCGATATTTCGTACACGATAATTTTCCTGACTTGCGATAACTTGATTGATTTTGTTTTCATAGTCAATCTGATTGGATATTTCTTTTACTAATTGCCAGCGCAAACGTACCGAACGATCGCGATTAAAACTTCTCTCAGTAGCTGCGGCGTATTGAATTAATCCCTTCCTTTCCTGATATCTCAAACGTATCGAGAAAGCCGGGTCATTTTCCAATATATTAATGTCTTGTGTAATTCCCCTGTTCCCGCTAATGGTAAACGAATCGCTTAAAAACGAATTTAAATTTAATAAATAAATTTTCCGTTGATCCGGTATAGTAGATTTTTCTTCTATCCTGAGAAAAGTTTCCAACGAAATCATATTTGATACTCTTCCTGCCAGAGTTTCGTTAGATATAAATTTTGCAGGTACAAGTTTCAACCTCCAGTTTGCCTTTAGATCGACTACCGGTGTTAATTTATCGGAAGGGATAGTCAGCGAAATATAATCGCCGTCGAAACGTGTAGGTCTGAATTCATCTTCCGTAGCAATTCCGTTACTATCGATATCTCCGATATACATATATGATCCGCTCCCTTTATCGACCCGCTGAAATACGCGTTCCAATTTTGCAGATTTCTGTGTCGAAACATCATACAATAAATCTGTTTCAATGCCGCGGTTCAGTGCCGCATACCTCGTGAACCACCGCAGCAAAATTGTTTCGGTATTCCCGCCTGCCTGACTTTTAAACTCCTCGGTATAAATCCGCTTCCGGTAAGTAACATCTACATTTGCAGATAAATTTGAAATCGGGCGCAGCGCTGCTGAATAAATTTGTGTCAAGGTATTCGATTCCTTCCGGATTTGCTTTCTCGAAAATAAATTATCAACCCGCCATTTATATTCAACACTGAATAAACTATTAAGAATATTTCTCAACAAAATCTTGGGCGAATATTCCTGAAAACTAAAGCTCCCGACTTTCAACGTGTCTGTTTGCATCGAAAACGCTTTTCGAATCTCATTTTCGTATTTAAAATTTGTTGTAAAATTTGATTTAGAAAATTCTACACCCCCGATTTGTCGTAACCAGTTGCTTCTTGAATCAATATATTTATCCTCGCTATTGATTGATTCAATTTTATATTGAAACTGAGGCATCGAAACTTTGCTCAAGCTAATATTCCCTTCTAACCTATCCGAAGTAAATAAATCGCCGCGCCGCATCCGTCCATAACCAGTGCCGATTGCAAACTCATTAATTGGATTGTAAATCAATGAACCCTCAGTAATTTCTTCATTTGTTTTTGCAGATTGAATAAGATTCCACTTCCTGTCGAATTCAACATCACTCATCCGATCTATTGATTGGAATTGACTGGTAACAATCCGTTCGAGTATTTTAAAATCAAACCTTCCGAAATTTAAACCACCAAATTTTAGCTCCTTCGGATTGTATTGCAGCGAAAACTTGTAAGCTCCGCCGCGATTATCAACATCATTTATTTTCGAAAACCTGTTCGCATCGAAACTGCTAAGAGCGGCTTCACCTGTAAGTTTCAGTTCATCTGTAACTGCCGATTTTATATCAACATCAAAAATAGTTTGGATTTGGGGTAACGGAAGAAACCGAATTGGCATATAACTTCCCAAACCTTCACCAACAAAATTGAAATTACCGATACTGATTTTTGCATATTCCCCACGACCTTCGCCAACGTATGAAAAATTTACACTATAATGAGCCGCCGAATCGCCCGGTGAATAACGAAAAATATGTTTGGGATGTGCTTGTATAATTGTATCAACACGAATGTATTGCCCTTTTCCTGAACCGATAAAGTTTGCCCCATCTTGAACTGCAGCAAAGCGATCGTCGCCAGCATTTCTGAGTATTGCTTTATCATTTTCGCTCAAAGATAAATCGATAGGATTATCGTAATCGTCCCCTTCACGTATAAAGGTAGTTGCGAGCGAAATTTTATTCCGCAAAAAATTAGAGGAATTTTTACCAGAAATAAAGTTTCTTGTATATTGCCTGTCGGTATATTCGAAATCAACTACAATCCTTGAATTTCCGTGTACTAATTTTTTGGATGAGAAAGTTAGTTCGGCAAGGGCATAATCGATAATATAGTCGTTGTTGTCGCCGCGTTTCATCAACTCGCCATCAACATAAACCCGTTCACTACCAGCGATTATGATAATTGCACGCTCCCGATTTTTTCCGAGAAGCCGATAAGGACCTTGAACTCCTTCGATTCCTATAAACTGATTCGTATTGAACTTCCCTTTTGTAACAGCACCGGACATTACTATGTTTCCGTTTGAGAATCCTGCATCATATTTTGCAGTTCCCATACCTCCTTGCAGTTTGCGATTGATCCGGCTGAATTCGTTTCCATCATAGCTGATGTTAAAATCGCCTAAAGTCGTACTCAAATTTTTTGTTTTTAACTCTATAAAAATTTTATCAATTTCTTGTAGCGTTTGGGTATTCCCTTCGGGTTGAATCGGAGTGTTCTCGTCTGTCAAAGCAGCCACAACATCGACTCCCTCCGAAAGTTTTCCCGACATCTGCATTCGGAAACCGGAGTTGAGCGACATATCGCGATTACTGCCAACGGTAAAGCCGCGTGTGAGACTTCCGTTTGCTTGCAGCTCTTTGCTAAAAATATTTTCTATCGAAAATGCAGAAGCTGATTCAATTGACTGGACTAACTTCCCCCTCAAACTGTCGTTACGAGTAATAAGTGCGCGTCTATAATATTTTTCTTTAAAAGTTAAAGGATATATTTTATAAGATACAAACAATTTATCATCGGCGTTCTTATTTATTTTTTCAAACGTCTCAGCAAGAAGTTTCAATTTGTTATTTTGGAAATCCCAGATGTAATCTTTCCCTAACAGAAGTTGTGTTGATTCAACATAAACATCCATTGTTTCTTTGATGATATACCGATCTTCAAGTTGATAAGATGAATCTGGATGAGCGAGAGGAAAAGTAAATGACTTTTGCATCTCTGACGTTTTTAATTGCGAGAGGGTTGTACAAGCTATCAGAAATTGTAAGCCAATTATAATAAATATGTTTTTGATCTGAAAATTTTTCATAACCATTAGCAATATACAACACCTGTATGAAATTGTAAAATGGCTTTGAAGTTTATGATGATTTTCTTATATTGTAGCGGAAATTAGCCGAAGTGGTGAAATTGGTAGACGCGCTGGACTCAAAATCCAGTAGGGCTTACACCCTGTGCCGGTTCGAGTCCGGCCTTCGGCACAAAATGTATTTATAATTTGCGATTTTAGATTTGGGATTTTAAATTTAGATTTCACCCGCCCGACAAAGCTGTTCTGGAGGGGGCAAGAATTTTAGATTGGACGAAATCCACAAACCATGTTAATATATCAAACACTCCAATATTCTATCAAATCCAACACTCCATTAATCCATCACTCCATTTATCCAATATTCCACTTATCGCTCTTCTCTGAATCCAACTTTGTCAAATGGATTTACAACGCTTGAGGCAACGTTCAAAAGATGAGCTGCAACTCGCTTGATATAGCGGCAGTAAAGTGCTGTGGTTACAGAGTCCTCAACGGGAATTGTTTCATCATAGTGTTGAATGAGATCGATGACGATTTTATCGCACGCTTTTGTAATCCATTCATTCGAACTCATAATTACATGCCCCATCTCCCTATCCGACGAACGCAAACAAGGTAAAATTTTCTTGAACATTTCTGCAACTGCATCTTCAATTTTTTTAACCTGCTCTTCATGTTTTCCACAAAATAAACGGCCGGGATGAGCCTTAGCAATGTCAGTAATATTTTTTGTGTAATCACCAATTCTCTCGACATCTATAACAATACTGGTTAATACTAATCCCGGTATTATGTTCGCTCCACCGGTTACAGCAAGATGTTTAAAAACTTTACGACGAACCTCCTGCAGGTATGTGTTCACCGTTTTATCCATCGAGTAAACATCTCCGCTAATTTTTGCATTATCGGTATTTCGCAAAGAGTAAACCGATTTTTCAAACATTTCACGTGTAGTTTCGAGCATCACATACGATTCTTCCCAAGCTTGTTTGAGGAAGTTATCGCGACGCCATAATTCATAAAGTTCTTTAAATTTTAACATAATTTATTACTCCAAAAAATAGATCAATAATAAAGGAATTAGGAAAAAAACTGAAATAATATAACCAATTGGAATCAATTTCGAACGAAGAGAATATTTAGCTAATTTTTCTGCAAAAAATATCGGAATCATTTTAAGGGGCCAGAAAATAACCATTCCGAACACATTGAAAAGGAAATGAGCAAATGCAACAGTTACTGCAGTAATTTGTCCGGTTACCATAGCTGCAAGCATTGCGGTAACGGTTGTACCAATGTTAGCTCCTAACGTATAAGGATAAATCTGTTGAATTGAAAGGATGCCTGCACCCGCGAGCGGTACGACGAGCGATGTAGTTATAGAACTGCTCTGGACAAGAACAGTAAAAACTATACCAATGAGAAAAGCTCGAGCGCCTGTTTTAAATAAAATCTCATCGAAAAACGCTTCAACTTTGCTAATCACTAATGCTTTTAGGTTTATAACGATATACCTTAGTGTAAGGAAGAGAAGAGCTAACGCAATTATTATAAGAATAACTCCTGATTTACCTACAACATTTACTATGAACTCAACTGAAGGTTTGATGATGACTTGAAGTGGATTAAATAATTCCATACCCCCCACATTGCCAAATAATGATGCAAGGTATGATGAACTTATTCCAATAAAATCAGTTGCTAATTGGATGGGAAAAATAACTATAACTGCAAAGAGATTAAACCAATCGTGTACAGTTGAAACAGCAAAAGCCCGGCGCATTTCTTCGGGCCGATAAATATGTGCGGTAGCTACCAGAGTGTTTGTGATAGTTGTTCCGATGTTCGCACCCATTATAATGGGAATGGCACCTTCAATTGTCAGTCCGCCGGCGGCCACAATTCCTACGGTAAGCGATGTCGTGGTAGAAGAACTCTGTACGATACTTGTAGCCAGTATTCCAATGAATAAGCCTATCATCGGACTTGCAGTGGTTTGTAAAAGTGTTTCAGCAAATCCCTTCCCCAAAAACTTAAAAGCTGAACCCATCAATGTGATGCTGATAAAAAATAAATATAAGAGGACTATCAGGTAGAATAAACGCAGCACCATTTGTAAACGGGTTTCAGACACGATGAAACAATTCCTTTTTAGTTTTAGAAAAAAAATTGTATTTAAATATAACGAAAAATGTTAAAATTATCCAATATTCCATCAATCCCACACACCATTCCCTTACTTCACCACTGGCTTTTGTTTATGCCAATCCGTAGCCATTTGATATGCCGCGGCGAGTTCCAATATTGTTTTCTCATCAAAATGCTTCCCGATAATTTTCAAACCGATTGGTAATTTCTTTTTATCAAAGCCACAAGGGATAGAAATTGCCGGAATACCTATTAAGTTTTCAGCGGCCTCTATTACATTACCACCTTTAAACACGTCGCTCATCTTCGCATCAATCGTAGGTGCGGTTGTAAGTGTGCTGGAACCTATTATTACATCGTAATTTGCAAAAATATTATCGAAGCCGGTACGCATTTGTGTTACCAAACGCAGGCATTTCAGATAATCAACAGCCGTGATTGTTTGTCCACCCAACACTTCGCCTCGTCTTTCCGGGTCAATCAAGTCCTTCACTCTTCCATCACGAACAATCGGTTCAAAGATCGAAGCTTCTTCTGCAGTAATTATTGTTGTTGCAACCGGTTCGTATGGATATTCAGGGGGTTGGACTTCTTCAACATCGATACCGAATGTTTTAAAAACTTGTATTGCTTCGCTGAAAGCTTTTCCAACTCCAAACTCGCCAAATTTTTCGTAGTCTTCTTTCACAAAGCAAACTTTTAATTGAGAAACTCTTTCCATCAACTTTTTCTTATTGAAACTAAACGGCGCATCAATACTAAATGGATCATCGGGATAATGTCCCTGAATTGCTTTGAATACAATAGAACAATCTTCTGCCGACCGAGCCATCGGTCCGATTTTATCCATAGTCCACGAAAGCGGCATAGCACCTGTGCGTGGAACCCGGCCGAAAGTTGGTCGTAAACCTGTAATTCCACAAAACGACGACGGACACATAATTGAGCCCCAAGTTTCAGTGCCGAGCGAAAACACGCAAAGTCCCGCAGCGACCGAAGCGCCCGAACCGCTTGATGAGCCACCCGACCATCGTGAAATATCCCACGGTGTGCGACAAGCCCCCGTCGCTGTAGCAAATGGAGGTCCGCCCGCAAGCTCACTCATTGCTGTTTTACCAATTAAAATTGCACCCGCATTACGAAGTCGCTTGATAACTTCAGCATCGTAATCAAATTGTTGTTCCTTGTAAACCCTTGAACCCCAAGTCGTAGGATAACCTTTTACAGAAAATAAATCTTTAGCAGCATAAGGAATTCCGTGCATTTGCCCGCGATAGTTGCCGTTAGTAATTTCAGTTTCAGCAAGTTTGGCTTCTTTGAGTGCCAGCTCGGTTGCTACAGTTGCAAAAGCGTTTAACTTTGGTGAATCTTTTTCGATTGCTTTGAGATAATTTTGAGTAAGCTCGACCGGCGATACTTTTTTCGATTTGATTAGCTTTGCAAGTTCTGAGATAGTTTTGAATAATAAATCTCTATCCATATCTCCTCCTTTTTTTAATCTTCGGGTGATTCAGTTTTTCGTCTTGATTTTTTTGGGGGGTACTTCGGAATAAATGCAGGAATCAAATCGTGAGGTAAATCCGTTGCGCGAATAGCTTTCATTGATTCATCAAAATTTTTAAAGAATTCAGACATCCACAATTTTTCATCATCCGACAACATTCTACCTGCGATTACATTGGGGATAGATGTATGAGTTTGGGAAATTCCCTCCTGAACATTTTTAAAACTTGCAATAGCTTCCGTTGGTTTTAACACGGCTGGAATCAGCGCAACCGCTCCTAAATATTTACCGAATGAACGCCTGTTCATATAAACCTCCTTTTGTTTAATATGTTGAGATCTTTTTTTCTATTTTTTAGGAGGGTGACCCAAAAATAATATACCTTAGTGGTAAAAATATTAATTTATTAAAAAGAAAAAAACATTCACCACTAAGGAACTTAGGACACTAAGATTCACTAAGTCTTTTGGATAGCCTCTTTTTTTTTCCACACGACTATAAATATTTAATCAGGAAATTTGAATTCTGTTTTTTCTGTTTTTTCTAATAGTTTTTCAATCCAATCGTTCACATCAAATTGGGTTTCAGCATCAGCAATTGCTGCCGGGTCAGCCCAAGTTTCTGGATTACGCGGAGTTAAGAACGAGCAGCAGTCGTCGTATGGTTCTTTACAGATATCGTAAGTTTCTATTTTACGTGCAACGTCAATTATTTCTTCCTTATCGCTGCCAACAAGTGGACGCAGTATTGGAAGCTTTGCAACATTATTAACGACACGGATGTTGCGAAGAGTTTGTGATGCTACCTGTCCCAAACTTTCCCCTGTAACAAGTGCATTTGCTTTTTCGTTGAGAGCAATCCTTTCGGCGACACGAACCATCATACGCCGGTACAAAATAACACGAAGCGGCTGCGGTGTTTTTAAAACAATATCCTGCTGACATTCGGCAAAAGGGACAAGGTACAATTTTGAAAAATATTGATACTGTGTTAGCAATTCTAATATTTTCTTAACCTGATCAATGGAGTTGTGCGACACAAAAGGATAGCTGTGAAAATGAACATATACTACATATGCACCACGCTTCATTATTTTGTAAGACGCAACAGGCGAATCGAAACCTGCTGAAATCAACGAAACAACCCGTCCGCTGATACCCGCCGGCAAACCACCGGCGCCGGGGATTTTTGAGAGATAAACATAAGCCAACTTATCTACAATCTCAATGTAAATTGTTTCGTCGGGTTGTGATAAATTTGCCCGGACGTTGAACCGTGTGCAGAGAAACGCACCGACCTCCTTGTTTACCTCAACCGATGTTTTAGGGTATGCTTTGTTGGCACGGGATGTTTTTACACATATCGTTGAGAATGATTTGTTATTCAGGAGAGATTCAGCGATCGAGTTGAAATCTTCTATCGTTTGTCCTGTTTCAAAACCAAAACAAATATTAGAAAGTCCGAAGACTTTTTTAAGCCTCAAAATGATTTCATCGGTTGCTTGTTGGTTTGAATCTGTATAAATAATAAATCTGCCGAAGCCGCCGGTAACAGCATTTTGCGGAAGTAGTCCCTTCAGGGTAAGCCTCACATTTCGAAGCAGGTGTTTTTCGAAGTAGCCGCGGTTTTTGCCTTTAAGACCGATTTCATGATGATGAACGGCAATGATTGGTTTCATATAGGAAATACCAAACCCTCTAAGCTACTTCCTGAATTTTATCTTTATTTGAAATTAGTTCTAATTTAATATTATTTTCTTTTAATAGCTTCTCGGCATCCGTTGTTATTTTTTCGATTAATTCTTTTTCGGACAACCCTTGAATATCGTAAAAAACAGCTTCTTTCCATTTCCATACTTCAATCAGTGAATTATCATATTTCTTCATCAGAGACCTCCATAGGTGTTATTAATTCTAATCTTTTTACGTAACCTTCTCTCATATTTATACCATTGATTAATTCCATTTTTTTGTAATTAGCTAGATGTTTTAAATTCCAACTAATAAGAGCATCTAACTCAAAAACAGTGGCTGTAGCAGCGTGAAGTGCATCTTCAAATTTATTCTCTGGTAAAACTTTCTCTAAAATATATGTTTTTGCTAACTTAACAACTTCTTCATTCAATTTTAATCTTATAGGTGAATATTTAGCAACAATACTCGTTAATAAAAATATTTTATTAGCGTCCGCTCGCGATATCTCTTCTAAAACTATATCCGAAAAATAAATTTCGTAATCACCTTTTTCTACCCTTTCAAAAAATTTTAGGGTAGTTTCTTTTTTTTCGGGTGCATCATCTGCAAAGTAGAAATTCCAAACAGACGTTTCAATATATAATTTAGGTTTTCGCATTATTGTTAAGTTCTAACTAAATATAAGTAAAGTTATCTCCTTTTAAAAATAAAAAGTAACACCGCCCCTGCCACGAAACCGCCGATGTGTGCCCACCAAGCAACTCTGCCGGAATCGGAACTAAATTACACGAGTAAGTGTAAGAAATTTCTAATGATGCGGTAAAAATTGTTGCGGTTTTTGCCTTTAAGACCAATTTCATGATGATGAACTACAATGATTGGTTTCATATTATAAATAAATATCTTTTCTATGACCAACCGCGTGAATCATAATTACTTTTTCCTTTCGAATTATTTGATAGATAACGCGATAATCTCCTACTCTCAATTTTAAAAGCCCTGCTAATTTCCCTTTCAATGAAATTGGCTTAATTAAATCGAAATTTTCAGCTAACGATTTTATCCGGACCATTTTTCGATGCGTTATTGTTTTATCAATGTGCCTTAAATCTTCTATTGCATCATCTAGAAACTCTACGGTGTAAGCCGACATTTATTTTATTCCCAACTGTTTTTCAACGTCTCCTAACTTCTTACCTCGTTTGCCTTTAGCGACTAACAACTTTTGTCGAATCAATCTTTTTTTCAAGTTATCTTGGAGTGATAAAGTTTCTTCAGGGTCTCCAAGAATCTCAAGCAATTTCTGTTCGATTGCAGAGGAAATTAATTGACTCAATTCTTCTTTTGTTATTTTCATAAGTGTGTCTGTAGGCATAAGTAAACCAATCGTTTAGTTATAAATATCATTTAAATCTAACCTAAATTTAATTTATTTTTACATTAGCTCAAAATTATTATCGTTTTTTAAATAATAAAAGTAGCACTGCCCCCGCCACAAACCCGCCGATATGTGCCCACCAGGCAACTCCGCCGGCATCGCTGCCAACTCCAAGCGATAATGTTCCACTTAAAAGTTGCATTAAAAACCAGATGCCTAAAAACAAAAATGCTGGTAGTTCCACAAATTGGATGAAGAAAAAGATTGGGATGAGAGTTAGAATTTTTGCACGCGGGAACATCAGAATATAAGCACCAAGCACACCGGCAATCGCACCGCTGGCGCCAATCATCGGAATTTCAGATGTGGGGTTAATTAGGATTTGTCCGGCGGCAGCACCAACTCCGGCAAGCAGATAAAAGAAAATATATCTAACGTGTCCTAAACGATCTTCGATATTGTCTCCAAAGACGTGAAGGAATAGCATATTCCCAATCAGGTGCATCCAACCGCCGTGCATAAACATTGAGCTGAAAATCGGCAAAAATGTCATCAAGCCAAAATCGAACATCTGCACATCGTTCATCAATCGAACGGGCACTAGTCCAAATTGATATATCGCTGTCTCATAAGATTTGCCAAGCGATATCTGCAGAAAAAATATTATTACGTTTGCACCAATGAAAAAATAGTTTACAATCGGAAATGTCCGGCGGGGATTTGTATCACGCAGTGGAATCATTCGGTTTTATCCAATTGTTGAGTTAACCATTTTGAAAAATCGTTTAGACTTTCCTCGCTGATTTCGTGAGCCATAGGATATTCTTTGTAAGTCAAATCTATATTGTATTTTGAAAAAAATTCTTTTGCTTGTCTGCTGATATGGATTGGGATAACCTGGTCGTGTGTGCCGTGTGAGATAAAGATAGAATGTTTTTTCAACGGCTTCAATATCATCGGTAAATTAAATATTTCTGAGAAATACCCGCTGTTCGCAATAAGTCCGCGAATTATTTCCGGTCTGGTTAATAAGAGCAGATATCCCATAACCGTTCCCATACTAAAACCCAAAATGAAAATCTTAGCAGGGTCAGCCGGATATTGTTCAACAACATCATCTAAGAATTGTGTTAATATCTGGTGGCTTTCTTTTAGAGATGATAATTCGGGTTGAAAATTTTCTAACATTTCAAACCAAGTGTAACCAAAACCATAATCAAATGGGAAGGGAGCCCGAATGCTAATTATCAGAAGACGCGGGTCTAAGTATTCTGCAAGGCCGAGTAAGTCGTTCTCATCCGCACCACGGCCGTGAAGTAAAATAAGGCATGGATGCTTTTCTGTTCCTTGAACCCGTGGTGGAATGATTTTATGAATTAAAGTTGAATCAATTGATTTAATTGTCATGCTTTTCGTTCTTTTAATAAATCACTAAATAGTTTATAATATTGTTCGCTGACTACTTCCACAGAGAATTTACTCTTAACCCGTTCAAGCCCTTTTTTAATCAGAACTTGTCTGAGTATTTTGTTTTGATAAATCATTTGTATTTTATTTTTTAAATCTCCCACATTCTGCTCTTCAAAAATTAATCCAGCATCACCAATAACCCAAGGTATTTCGCCTGAGTTGGAACCGATAACAGGCACTTCACAAGCCATTGCTTCTATTAATATTCTTCCAAATTGTTCTTTCCAATGAGAACTGGCATATGATGGTAAAACTATTAAATCTATTGCATTTAATAGCTTTGGAATTTCAGCGTGTGGAACTGAATAATTCCAAATTATGCGGTCATTTATGCCAAGTTCGTTCGTAATTTGCAACCACGATTGCTTTGCTTTTCCATTGCCTACAAGAAGGATTTTATAATCGAAAGGTAAGTCTTTTACCGCATAAAGCAAAGTATCAATCCCTTTTTCGGGAATAAATCTTCCGACAAAACCGATGGTAAACGATTTCAAATTAAATTCGTCTTTGACTGTTGAAGAGTCAATTTTATGGAATACGTTCAAATCTATTGCCGGGGGGATGATTGTAATGTCGTTAACCCCTTTTTTGTTAAAAATCTTTTTAGCTGTCTCGTTGTGAGCAACACAATGATCCATTTTGGCAAGCACTTTGCGTTCAACAAAACCATTTAATTTTGGAAATTTATAGGGATATATATTTGAGGGATAATCGATATTTCGCCAAGACATTACAACTGTTTTTGCTTTCGGGGCAAGAATGTTTTTCAAAATCTGTACCTGAAGAGAAGCATAGCTCTCCGGCTCCGAGTCCATGAAAATTATATCTGGTTTTACTTTCAACAAAATGTGAATTATATTAGTGTATAAAACTCGATGAGCGCGGTATCCCATTATAAATCCTGACTTATGTAATATTAGGGAGGAATTAGTTTCCTCTTCACATTTAATGGGATAACCAGCTTCTTTCCATACTTTCGGAACTAATAAATGAACTTGAAATTCTTTTCGTTCTGCAAGTTTGCGATAAATAGATCTACGGGATGATTCAACACAAAGATTTTCAATAATTAGGATTTTCTTAGGAATACTCATAAATCCCATTTCCAATATTTGCCTTTAAAAAAATCTATTACTCCTCTCAAGAGCGATTGTGTTCTTTTCCATTCTCCTCGAAGTAAATGGATAACACCGAAGCCGCCTGCATACCACAAAATAGAAAATAAAACCCCTACCGACTTTTGAAATATATTTCCATACTTTCGTATCATGTACAGACGATTCCTCATCGTATAATAGTCTCTAAAAACTTTTCCAGCAACTTTAATCACATTTTTAGACTCTCCATGTATAGCATTTGCCGTAGGAACAAAAATTAGGTCATAACCTAAAAGTCTTACTTTCCAAGAAAGGTCAAGGTCTTCTGAATAATTAAAAAGTTTTTCGTCGAAACCACTAACTTGATTAAAAATTTCGCGTCTAATTAATAAAACACAGCTCGAGGCATATTCGACAACTTTCGTTTGTAAGATATCGATGTTAGCTATTTTGCCCATGTTTTCGTGGTGCGCATTACCAAAAATAGTTATGCGACCTCCGCCGTACCAAATTGTACCTGATTTATTTTCAGAAAATATTAGTGGACATGCCATTCCATACTTAGGATTAGCATCGATACTTTGAATAAGTGACGTTAAACAGGATGGCGCCAGGTATGCATCATTATCTAAAAATAAAATATATTGTGACTCTTCTTTAGCAGTAAACATTGCACCTACATTTGCTGCATGTGTGTGCCCATAATTTTCTTGAACATGGATAAGACGAACCCAAGGAAAATTTTCTTTTATTCTTTCACCTGAACCATCGCTGGAGCCACTATCAACCACAGTTACATAGTAATTTGAGTAATCAAGTTTCTGAATATGTTCTAAGCATTTTCTTGTAGTTTGTTCATCATTCCAATTTGCAATTACAATTTGGACTGCAGGTAATTTATTCATCGGATTCATTATATTTTTCTTGCTTTTATTATCAAAGAGTAACTCATCCTGCCCCACGAAATATCGTAATCTATGTCGGCTACTTTATTCAAGAAATTGCTAAAATCCAACTTAAAATGTTTTAAACAAAAATGTTTCAGCCTAAAAGTAATCGGAAAAAGAAAAAGTCCACCGTAATGTTTGTGTTCAATTTTAAATAGTCTAAAAAGCAATCTTCGCAAATCGGTGAACGAATAATGTTTGTGGTACGGATAATATGTTTTGGATTTTATTTTCGGGGATAAAATTTCAGGGGAAAGGAGGCGGAATAAACCTTTGTATGGTACCGAAAGTATTAACAAACCACCTGGTTTTAATATCCGCCACGCTTCGCTAATTACCATTTTATCATCTTGTGTATGGTCCAAAACATCCAGCAGCAAAACAGCGTCGGCAAAGTTCGATTGCAACGGTAAGTTTTCAGCTTTTGCTTGTATTAAATTTGTATTAGGGTTTTGATTATCTAACGTCTTCAACGTATCAATATCTGTAGCAACTCCAATAACATTTTCACTTTTTGATCGCAATAACTTTATCAGGGGACGGTTTGAACATCCGATATCCACTATGTATTGTGTTTGTGGGAGCCACGCAAAAGCCCACTTATGATTGGCAAATAATTTTTCTTTTCGATCACTCATTATACAAAGATAAGGTTTTTTCAGATATATTTTTCCACGAATAATTTTTAGCTGAATTGATTGCATCAAAGCTTAATTGTTTCCGCAAGCCATTATTATCAATTAATTTGACAATATTATTGGCAATATCATCTGCGTCTCTATTAATGAAATAACCATTTTCTCCATCCTTCAAATAATCTTCCACTCCGGGAACTTTAGTAATAAGTAGTGGCAATCCACACGCTGCCGCTTCCATTCCTGCGATTAAAAACGACTCGTGATAAGTAGGTAAAACAAAAATATCGCTTGCGTTGTAATATTGGGTTAGTGGGTTCTGTAATCCTTTAAATAAAATACGGTTTCCCAAATTTAATTTGGTGGCTAATTCATAATAGGGCTTAGGATTATCTTTACCAACTACAAGAAGATTTACGTTTTTATGTTTTATCAAATCCATAGCTATAATAACAAGCTCAAGCCCTTTCCTATCAAATTCGTTCCCAACAAAAAGAAGAACAATATCATCCTTAGAAAATCCAAGTTCTTTTCTCTTCAGGAATTTTTCTTCTTCAGCTATTGAATGAAATTCTTGTAAATTTACTCCATTAGGAATCACGACTATATCTTCTGGAGGAACATTATAATATTCACATATTTCCTTTTTTAAGCCATTCGAGACTGCAATAATTTTTTTATAGTTACCTTTTGTAAACGATAATTTTTCTACATGTAACCTAATCGTATCTGCAATATGGAGATTCTTATTTGATAAAAAGTGTTTAGAAAGTTGTTGACGGATTTCCATTCCCGCTTTATGACAACTTTGCGCAGTCAATACGTCGCA
Organism: Bacteroidota bacterium; assembly: GCA_030017895.1. Taxonomy (NCBI): domain Bacteria; kingdom Pseudomonadati; phylum Bacteroidota; species Bacteroidota bacterium. Next base: position 21,940 of record JASEGV010000031.1, read on the forward strand.
ATTTTTTATATTTGCAGCATGAGAATGAATAATGTCATATTTCTCTTTTTTCAGCGCCCTCTGAAAATTAAACCTGAAACTTAAAAGTTTTGTTGACGTTTTAAAAGCCCAGGCAGGAACCCTTACCTTTGTAATCTGGTAATCCAAGTCCTGAAAAGATGAAGAAAAAACAGTCACATCTTCTCCACTATGAATGAAATTCCTGGTCAATTCATACGCAGCACGTTCAATTCCACCTTGTTTATTAAAGTCTAATACAACTGTTGCAATTTTCATTCGTATTAATCAGTTAAGTTAAATATGTTCGCGTTGCGAAATAATAGTCGTCTAATCATCCAGATACCAAAAAACCAAAAGATTATACAAAAGATTATAATCAGAATCAATTGATTCATTGTTGGGGAAATAAAAATCATCTTGCAAACTATCGTAGGCAAAAACCCGATAATCGTGGTAAACAGCCAGTTTATGATTTGAAGAGGTGTTCGTATACGCTTATATAGCAATAACCACGAACCAAAATTAACGAGGATGATAACCGCACTGGTTGCGATTGCCACACCCAGCACACCGAATTTTGAAATTAGTAAGATATTTAGAATTATATTTAACAATGCACCATAAAGACTTAAAAGGAAAATTGATTTTTCTGCTCGTAGAGATAGCAGAGCTTCCGCATTTTCGCCGCCTCCGAAAATACGGGCTACTAAGCGGGAAGCTAATAATAACTGAAAAAGAGAAACCGCTGGGATGAATTCTTTAGAATATAATAATGCTATAATTTCCTTAGCGTATATTATTGAAAAACAAAAAAGCGGAATGCTAATTTGAGATACAAGCGAAGTAAGTTTTATCCAAAATTCTTTTATTTTATCTTTTTGTTCGGAGGCTAATTTTGCAAACATTGAAATTGTTATTCCAGCGAACCCCGCCCCGAATGCGAATGCGGGAATTTGTGCGAGTGCGTGTGCAATGTCATAATAACCAATTTCCGATTTGCTAATCCCAAAAATTCCTAAAACCGCAATATCGCCTTGTTTACCTAAAAAATATTCCATCAATGTATTTAACCATAGCCAACCGCTGAATATAAAAATCGGTCGAAGATTTACTTTTTCACCACCATAAAATATATATCTTCTAACAACAATCAAATGGGCTATCATAGATAGAGTAGAGCAAAGAAGCATAACTTGCAATACTTCATTTAATATTAATCCATTAGTTGAAAGAATGAAAATAAAAATTATTTGAATAGAAAGTGCGATGGTATTTATTACAAAAATTGGTTTTGTCCTTAGCTGTGAAACCCAAACAGATAAGATTGCAGACTGAAGTGACCTTAAACTTCCATATGCGATGATGAAAAATAGAAATTGTTCCGACGGTGAATCCAAATGGAATAATGTTTGAACATCTGCCCAACCCAGCGTTAATAATGCTCCTAATGCGGACAGAATGAAAATTTTAATTAGGATTAATCTTTGTGTAATGTAATTGATTTTAGGGTGTGCATTGGATTCAGTATATTGTGGTAAGAACCTATTTAATGCAAGATCAATCCCGGCTGACGATATGGCAATTAATAGTTGTGATATCGAAACAATACTTGCATATACTCCATTTCCGTGAGGACCGAGCGACCTTGCGACAAAGACCGAAAAGAAATAGATTAGCACATATTCTAAAACCCTTGCCGCGTGATTCCAAGCATATCCCTGAAGGAAAAATAAGTTTTGTTTATTTTTAATCACATGCTGGAATATTTAAAATTAAATTTTTATAAGCATAAGTTATCAATTGAAAAAAATATACAAAGAATTTTTGATTTATAACAGAAACGTGAAGGTCTTATAATTAAAGGATTTGTTATGCAGAAAGTCTCACCCAAAATAATTTTAATTAGGATTAGATTAGATGGATGTCGTTGAGGAATGGGAATTTAGCTCGCGTATCTAAAACTTGTTTAATCGAAATTTCAGCTTCGATTATCGATTCTAAGTGTGGATTCAACAATATTTCGTTTCCCAGTGGGTCGTATAAACTGCTATAGCCATTATACTTAGCAAGTGGATCGGTGCCAACCCGGTTTACACCCGCTACAAAACATTGATTCTCGATAGCCCTCGCTTTCAACAATGTATTCCAATGTTCGATCCTTGTAACGGGCCAGTTAGCAATCACTATAATTAAATGTACTCTTTCCTTTGCATAGAACCGGAACAATTCAGGAAATCTAAGGTCGTAGCAAATCGAAAGTCCGATTTTAAAATCTTTTACAGTAGTGATTTTGTGTGCTACCCCCCTTTGATAAAATTTGTCCTCGCCCGCGAATGAAAACGGATGAATTTTTCGGTACGATGTAACCAAGCCGCCAGATTCATCGATGTGAACAAGTGTGTTGTAAAAATGCTCGACATCTTTTTCGATTAAACCAGCTAAGACTTGGGTTTGAAAATTCTGGGCAATTCTCGAAAAGAAACGAAAGCTATCGCCGGATAAACTCTCGGCTAATTCTTTCGTGCGCATTGAAAACCCGGTAAGACTCATTTCCGGGAAAATTATTAAATCCGATTTGGAGAACTTACATCTTAGTAATTCATCGATTCTTTTCTTGTTCAGCTCTTTATTTTCCCAGACAGGATTATATTGAAATAGAGATATTTTCATTAAAGTCTTTGCGTATAAATTAAGGTGAGCATCTGAGTAATAGTTTAGCGGAAAGGGAGAGATTCGAACTCTCGGTACCCTTTCAGGTACACACGCTTTCCAGGCGTGCCAATTAAGCCACTCTTGCACCTTTCCGTAAATCTGGTAGATGACGGTCAAGCCAAGTACGACCGACACCACTTTTTAAAAATCTTTCTCTTCTATATGCTTCGCTTCTGGTTGAATACTGTTCTGTGTAAACCAGAATCCAAGGCATACCACCTTTTGTAAATCTGTTCCTACCTGCGTTGTGTTCGTTTAATCTTTGCTCAACATTATCAGTAGAACCAATATATCTTTTTTTTATCTTACTACTCCAAAGCACATAGATGGAAAACATAAATCACCTATATCTAAGTTTTTTACTTTGGAACGTGCCAATTTGCGCCAAAGGCGCATCAGCCTTTGGCTGAAAGCCACTCTTGCACCTTTCCGTAAATCTGGTAGATGACGGTCAAGCCAAGTACGACCGACACCACTTTTTAAAAATCTTTCTCTTCTATATGCTTCGCTTCTGGTTGAATACTGTTCTGTGTAAACCAGAATCCAAGGCATACCACCTTTTGTAAATCTGTTCCTACCTGCGTTGTGTTCGCTTAATCTTTGCACAACATTATCAGTAGAACCAATATATCTTTTTTTTATCTTACTACTCCAAAGCACATAGATGGAAAACATAAATCACCTATATCTAAATTTTTTACTTTGAAACGTGCCAATTTGCGCCAAAGGCGCATCAGCCTTTGGCTGAAAGCCACTCTTGCACCTTTCCGAATTTTATACTTTTGAATATATCTCGATAATACATCATATCCAAAACCATATAATTGTGATTTAAATACTACACATTTATCTTGTGCTATCTAATCCGTATTCGTAACCTTTATCAAATGCTTTCAAGTTTAATTCTTCAGTTCCTTTGGGGACTGAAGCAATAACTGCTTTACGCATTGCTTCGGGATCAATCAATTTTGTAACTGCTGTCATGAATCCCATCATTACAATATTAATTACTATTTTTTTCCCAAGGTCTTCAGCAAACCGCATAGCAGGAATCGAATAATGGACTACATCTTTCCTTAAATTATGTGGTACTACTAATTCTTCTTCAGTAATCAAAATACCACCCGTTACTAATTCAGGAGAAAATTTTGTGTATGCTTCCTGCGACATAACAATCAGGATTTGAGGTGTTGTAATGTAGGGGTAAGCGATAACTTCAATATCAACTATTACTTGAGCACTGCAAGCGCTTCCGCGAGCTTCAGGTCCGAATGCCTGAATCATAGTAGAATATTTATTGTCGTAAATAGCAGCAGCCCTTCCAATAATATAACCGCTAAGAATTACACCCTGTCCACCAAAGCCGCCAATTTTTATTTCTGTTCTCATAATATTCTCTCTCAACCTTTATATGTTGTATATTTATCGCCGAACTTTTTTTGATAATGTTCGTTCATTAATGTGAGATAATCGGGACGCTCTTTGTCCACAAATTTTCCAACGACGATTTTACTTTGGAAATCTAAAGTAGCTGTCTTTGTATCTATGTCATGACGAATTTCACTGTGCTCTTTATAGAATATCATCTGGTCTAACCCGTCTCCTAATTTATTTCGGCGACTGTAAAGTGTGGGGCAAGGAGCCAAAACTTCTATGAAAGAGAACCCTTTTTTAGCTAATGCTTCTTTTATCGATTTAGTTAAATGGCGAACGTGATAAGCAGTCCAGCGTGCTACATACACAGCGCCGCACGATTCAGCAAGGTAAGGTAAATTAAAAGGCTGTTCAAAATTTCCGTGAGGAGCTGTTGTAGCAGTAGCAGAAATTGGTGTAGTGGGTGCAACCTGCCCGCCAGTCATTCCATAAATAAAATTGTTCACACAAATAACAGTCATATCCAAATTGCGCCGCGCTGCGTGTATAAAATGATTTCCACCGATAGCGGTCAAATCGCCGTCGCCGCTGTAAACTACAACTTTCAATTCGGGATTTGCTAATTTCAATCCTGTAGCGAATGGAATGGGCCTTCCGTGAGTTGTGTGGAAAGAATCTAAATTCAGATATCCTGCAACTCTTCCGGTGCATCCGATGCCCGATACGATTGCAACTTTATCCAAATCCAGTCCGCTTGTTTCTAAAGCCCGTGCGAAACAATTTACAGTTGTCCCAATTCCACAACTCGGACACCAAATATGCGGCATCCGATCCATCCTCAAAAACGATTCAACGGGATTCAGAGGCAGGGTTTCTTCTATTTCATACATCTGGTCTTCCATTTATTTATGCACCTTTCAAACTACTTTTAATTGCGTTATATATTTCCTGGGGGTTATGAACAGTTCCACCGGGATGCGGAACAAGTGTAACGGGAACTTTACCATAAGCATTACGTTCAACTTCGTAAAACATCTGTCCTAAATTAAGTTCGGGAACAACTAAAGCTTTTACTTTAGTAGCTAATTCTTGAATTTTCTTTTCAGGGAAGGGCCAAGCCACAACTAACCGCAGATGTCCTACTTTCATTCCTTCTTTGCGTGCTTGTTCGATTGCAGGAAGGGCAACCCGCGAAGTAATGCCATACGAAACCACTACAACATCGGCGCCTTCACCCTGGTCTTCTTTGTATTCAATAATTTTATCAGCGTTCAATTTAATTTTATTTACGAGTCGTGGTATCAACTTGACCTGCGCCGTCGGCGACATGTGCGGATAACCTTTTTCGTCGTGAGTTAAACCCGTAACGTGTATTCGATACCCATCACCAGCTTTCACCATAGGAGGGACTAAATCAGCATCCGGTTTAAATAAAAGAAAATCTTCTTTCGGACCATTATAAAATCTTCGTTGTACTACTTCAATTTCTTCGGCGGGAGGAATAATTACTCGTTCGGTCATGTGTCCGACACATTCATCCATCATTAATAAAACGGGAACGCGATATTGTTCTGCAAGATTAAATGCTTTTATTGTTAAGTCGTAACATTCCTGAGGTGAATTCGGACAGAGAGCAATAATTGCGTAATCGCCGTGTGAACCCCATCGTGCTTGCATCATATCACCTTGAGCTGGCTGAGTCGGTAATCCTGTAGATGGACCGGCACGCTGAACGTCAACAATTACACAGGGTGTTTCGGTCATTGCTGCCAAACCGATGTGTTCCATCATCAGCGAAAAGCCGGGACCCGATGTTACAGTCATTACTTTCTTTCCACCCCACGCTCCACCTAAAATAGCAATCGACGAAGCAATTTCGTCTTCCATTTGGATGAAGACACCACCAACTAACGGAAAACGTTCTGCAATTCGCTCTACAACTTCAGTCGATGGAGTAATCGGATATCCGGCAACGAAGCGGCAGCCGGCTGAAATTGCACCTTCGCTGCAAGCATGGTCGCCATCGAGGAAGTGAGCGCCTGTTAAAACACCTTTTGGATCTGCTTTCACAAAAATCTCCTTTATTTATTTTTCTTTATTCTAAATCCGTAAATTGAAAAATCGGGACATAAAAGTCCGCACATATCGCATCCGTTGCATAAATCCTTTGAAATAAGAACGGGGGGGTGATATCCTTTCGAATTATATTGGTCAGAAAGTTTCAATGCATGAGTCGGACAGAATTCAACACAAAATCCGCAGCCCTTACAGCGTTCGACTGTAATTACAACATTGCCTTGAGCTTTCTTTTCAGCCGTTGGAGTCATTTTTTATCCTTTAAATTTTTTCAAAAAATAATGTAGAACATATAATTAAACGATTCGGTAAAAAGTGCTACAAATATACTAAAATATTCTTTGAATTCCTCAAGGTCAGAAATATTTTCTTACACCATTCTGATTTTTGGAATCCGTTAAATTTTTACTTATAATTTATATAGAATAAACAAGAAAGGCTTATGGAGAAAAATATTAAAATATCCGTTCTTATTTTTGGTCTTGTATTATTTGTATCGGGCATTTTTATCAAACAAATCCGCGCTGACAACCCGCAATCGGAGAACCGTGTATTTGTATTAAACGTTGATGGTGCCATTAATCCTTCCAGCGCCGAATATATTAGTTCAGGTATTAAGAAAGCAAAAGAAAAAAATGCCGAATGTTTAATCATCAAGCTAAACACACCCGGTGGACTTTTAAAATCGACGCGAGTTATTGTTACCGATATTTTGAACTCCCCTTTGCCGGTAATTGTGTATGTATCACCTTCAGGTTCTCAAGCGGCTTCGGCGGGAGTATTTGTAACACTTGCGGCACACATTGCTGTGATGGCACCCGGAACGAACATCGGCGCCGCACATCCGGTCGCACTTCAAGGGCAGCAGGATTCTATTATGAATGAGAAAGCAACGAACGACGCGGCTGCATTCATCAGAACAATCAGCGAAAAGCGATCGCGGAATATTCAGTGGGCTGAAGATGCTGTCCGTAAAAGTTTATCAATCACCGAAACCGAAGCCCTCAATCTAAAAGTAATCGATACGATAACGACAACAATAAATGAGTTGCTTGAACAAGTAAACGGTAAGGAGGTTGATGTTCAAGGCAGCAAAAAAATACTCAACACTAAAAATGCTGAAATTGTAAACATCGAAATGAATTTCCAGCAAGAATTTTTGAATTTATTGAGCGACCCGAACATCGCTTACATACTTTTGATGATTGGAATGTATGGAATAATGTTCGAGCTTTATAATCCCGGCTCAATTTTTCCCGGTGTTGTTGGTGTGATAAGCTTGGTATTGGCTTTTTACTCATTACACACTTTGCCAATTAACTATGCGGGATTAGCGTTAATAATTTTTGCAATCATTTTATTTATATTGGAAATAAAGATAATCAGCCACGGGCTTTTAACAATCGGTGGTGTAATATCATTAGTTCTTGGTTCAATAATGTTAATAGATACGGAGTCAACATTGGAAGTAATAGAAATATCCTGGCAAGTAATATTAGTAGCCGTAATACTGACTACAGCATTCTTTGTGTTTGCAATCAGCTTCGGCATTAAAGCCCAAATGCGAAAACCAACTACCGGAATCGACGGGTTAGTTGATGAAACAGGTGAAGCATTAATCGACTTAAATCCTGATGGGCAAGTTCTCGTTCACGGCGAGTATTGGAAAGCAGAAAGTTTGGATGGTTTTATCGGCAAAGGCACAAAAGTTAAAGTTGCTCAAGTTTCAAATCTAAAATTAATGGTTCGTAAAATAGTATAAACTAAACTGAAAGGATCTTGTTATGCAAATATTTCAAACATTAACGATGATGGGAATTGTTTTCCTGTTAATTATTTTAGCAAATTCGATACGAATACTACGTGAGTATGAACGCGGCGTAATATTCCGGTTAGGAAGATTAATCGCGGTTAAAGGACCCGGCTTGATTTTACTCATCCCCCTGATTGATAGGATGGTAAAAGTAAGTTTAAGAACAGTTGTGATGGATGTTCCCCCACAAGATGTAATAACTAAAGACAACGTTTCTATTAAAGTTAATGCGGTTATATATTTCCGGGTAATGTTTGCCGACAAAGCAATCGTCGAAGTTGAGAATTATCTATTCGCCACTTCGCAATTATCGCAAACAACACTGCGCAGTATATTGGGGCAATCAGAATTGGATGAATTACTTTCGCAGCGTGATAAAATAAATCAAGAGCTGCAGAAAATAATTGATAAACAAACCGAACCTTGGGGTATTAAAGTATCAAACGTTGAAGTGAAACATATAGATTTACCTCAAGAGATGCAGCGGGCTATGGCAAAACAAGCTGAAGCCGAGAGGGAACGACGTGCTAAAATTATACACGCAGAGGGCGAATTCCAGGCAAGTCAAAGATTAGCAGACGCTGCAGCGATAATAAGCATAAATCCGGCAGCTTTACAGTTACGGTTCTTACAAACCCTGACAGAAGTCGCTTCGGAAAAAAACTCGACTATCATCTTCCCCGTTCCGATAGATATTATTTCAAATTTTTTGCACAAGGAAAAGAAGTAATTGATTTGTGACTGATATTCTTTACGGACATAACCCGCATTCGAAAATTGTCGCAGTCCATCCGACTGAGGATAACAAAATGCGGGTTTATGCTCGTGATGAAAAACAGGTTACTTTTGAAGACATCGATTTCTTTCCCTTCTTTTCAATTTCCGAAAATTATCTGTTAACAAATTTTCATCGCAGGCATTGGGTAAAACGGCTTGAAGGCAAGAATTATTTCGAACACATCGTTGCCTTCTCCCGATGGTTCGATATGTGGGTTTACATACATAATTTACTGAACAATCATAATCAGCAGACCGGAAAAAATCTTTCCTCATTTACCGACCTTCCATTTCTTCATTTGATACCTGATCAGATTACTCAATTCCTGATTCAATCGGGCAGGACATTTTTTAAAGAAATGGACTTTGAAGATGTTCACAGAATGCAAATCAGTATCGAAACTTTTAAAAAGCCGGGAACAAGACTAAGCAATGCGAATCGTTCAGACGATAGAATTTTATACATCGCACTGACAGACAACAAAGGTTGGGAAAAAATAATCGGCAAAAAAGAGAAATCGGAAAAGGAAGTAATTGGTCTCCTAATAGAAATTATTAGAGACCGCAACCCGGATGTAATCGAAGGACACTATCTGCACAACTACATACTTCCATATATTTTGAAACGTTGTGAACTTATGGAGTGCGAATTCAACATCGGGCGCGACGATAAATCGCCAACAGTTCGTGAAAATCTATTGTATCAACAGGACTTCCAACAGGATTCAAAAAAATATGAGATTAACGGACGGAATTTTGTAGATAGTGTAAGTTTATTGCACAATTTTGATGCGTCAGGTAAAATTTTGCACAGTTATAATCTTAAATATGTGAGCGATTTCTTTGGCTATCTTTCCATAACGAACCAACCAGATGAAGCAATATCAGATGCAGAATATGCGGATCCCGTCGCCGAATGTTTAGAGAATGCGAAACGATTAGGTTTTCTAACCGGCTTGTTGTTGCCAAATTATTTTAAACAGGTACAAATTTTTCCGTATAAGTTAGATAGTTTGATTGATACAGGGTCAGCGGCAAAAATTGAAATGTTGCTGATACGGGAATATGTTCATCATAAATACTCGATCCCAAAACCACAGAGCCAGAAACAAATTTCGGGAGGTCATACAGATATTTTCCTGCGAGGAGTAATAGGACCGGTTTTATATGCCGACGTCGAGTCGATGTATCCCACAATAATTATCAAACAAAATATTGCACCGGCTTCAGATGTTTTAAATGTCTTCAACACAACTTTACAAGAATTGACTAAAATACGATTAGAGTATAAAAATAAATTTCAAGAGGATAAAAACAATCAATTGCTGTATCATATCCAGAGGGATTTTAAACAACTCATCAATTCGTACTACGGTTATCTTGCCTATCACCGCGGACTATTTAATGACTACGATAAGGCGGAAAAAGTTTCTGAAACAGGGAAAGATATTTTAAAAAATGTAATTGAGATAATTCAATCAAGAGGCGGAAAAATTATCGAAGTTGATACAGATGGAATTTATTTTATCCCTCCCGAGCATATTACAGACGAATCAGGTGAAGAAAAATTTTTCCAAAGAATGAAGGATGATATTCCACCAGAATATAATTTAATCCTTGATAGCAGATATAAAAAAATGTTGAGCTATAAAAAGAAAAACTATGCAACTTTAGATTATGAGAATAAAATTCAGATAAAAGGTTCAGCATTAATTTCAAAAAACATTGAACGATTCGGAATAAATTTAATCCAGCAATGCATCGAACGTATATTGAACCACGACTTTACCGGGTTGCATATTTTTTATGTAAATCTTTTCCAGGATATTGCTAATCGTCGGTGGCAGGTTCAGGATTTTATGAGGATTGAAACTTTGAAAGAATCGTTATCTCGCTACAAAAAAGAAGTCGATGCAGAGAAAAGAAACCGGAGCGCCGTGTATGAATTAGCCCTTAAATCGGAAAGTAAATATAAAATCGGCGATAGGATCGCATACTACATAACAGGCACCGACACCAACGTAACATCGTATGAGAACTGCAAAGTGGCTGATAAATGGGACCCGAATTTCCCCGATGAAAATACATCATATTATTTGAAACGATTGGAAGAACAGACTAAAAAGTTCAAACCATTTTTTGATGAACACGATTTTAATTTAATTTTCTCACTCGAAGAATCACTTGAAGACCTGAACAATATAGTTAAATCTAAAATAATTGAGGTGAGTGAAGAAAAGGAACAAGAGGATGGAGAAATCACAAAAGACACATCCGCAGAGGACGTTGGGATTTGGCTTGCTAATGATTGAATGTATTTGTGATTGCAGATTTTAGATTTTATGAACTACATACCCGCCCGACCGAACACATTATGTCATATTTACTACTCCCTATTTTTCAAGACCCATTCACGAACATAGTTTACAATCTCGACAGTCGATGCACCCGGAGTAAATAACTTACCCACACCTATTTTGTTCAATTCTTGTATGTCTTGTTCGGGAATAATTCCACCTCCAAAAATTAACACATTCTCCACCGACTTTTCCATAAAAAGTTTTTTGATGCGTGGGAAAATAGTCATGTGAGCACCGCTTAAAATGCTGACACCGATTGCATCGACATCTTCCTGCAACGCAGCTTCGACAATCATTTCGGGAGTTTTACGCAAACCGGTGTATATTACTTCCATACCGGCATCGCGCAAAGCGGCAGCAATTACTTTAGCTCCGCGGTCGTGTCCATCTAAACCTGCTTTCGCAACTATAACTCGAATTTTTCTTTCCATTATTATTCCTTATGCAATTTTTTTTTGGAATTTTTGTAGAGTAATATAAAATTTTGTGAGCGGAAATCCAACCACGTTATAAAAACAACCGTTTATCCGTTCAACAAAAACAGCTCCGTAATCATCCTGAATTCCATAAGCACCTGCTTTATCGGCGGGCGATTTCGAATTTACATACTCAAGTATTTCTTCATCTTCTAAATCTCTGAATTTTACCGTGGTAATTTCAACGTTAGAAACAATTTTATTACTTGGTTTATCCACGATAGCGAATCCCGTAAAAACTTTATGCTCGCGTCCGCTTAATTTTTTAAGCATACGAAAAGCGTCTCCGTCATCTGCGGGTTTACCCATCATCTCGCCATTCAGAACTACAATTGTATCAGCCCCGACGATAAATGCATGTTCGATGTCTTTCGCTATATCGAGAGCTTTTGCTTCTGCAAGCCGGATTACGTTTTCTTCTGGTGTTTTAGTTTTTTCGAATACCTCCTCAACTGAACTGTGCCGAACTTCAAAATCAAATCCAATCTGTCGCAGTAAAGTTTGCCGTCGCGGCGAAGCCGATGCTAAAATTATTTTCTTTTTTACTTTCATAATTAACAAAAAAAAAGCGACTAATAAGATGTCGCTTTCTCTGTTTCAATTTAAACTTTATAATTTTTTTATCTGAACATTGCTTTGATACTGCCCCAAGTTCGTTTGACGCTATTAACAGAGTGGGAAACTGAAATTGGTCCTAGTATATGATCAGGATTTCCATTATTAAAAATTATCCGAACTTGATATTCGTAAATGTTAGCCGTTGTTTTAAAAGCGGTTTGATCTTCGAATGTGTATTCAAACTTTCCTTCGGGATATTTAGTGCTGATTCGTATAAAGGCTCCACTAATTCCAGCCCTTCGTTCGATCACATATTTTTCAATATTGATTTCGCTAGCAACCTCCCAAGTTACCTTGATGACCGAACCGTCGCTTGAAGCTCTTAATCTTACGTTATCATTAGCAAACTGACTTACAGAAGCGACAAAAAATGTTAGCGAAAGCAGTAATATGGTGAACGATATTTTCATGTATTTTAAGGGCAGTTCCAAAAATTCAAATATAAGTTTAGTGTTATAGATTTTATCGT